>DATCQF010000568.1:0-7184 GCA_036569735.1 Allostellaceae bacterium
TCGCCGGCCTGGTACCGGGGGCGCGCTACGAGGAGATCGCGGGCGCGCTGCATTTCCCCAATGTCGAGCGCCCCGACGAGTTCAACCGCATCATGCTGGGCTGGCTCGAGGCGCATAGGCGGGCTCGCTGACAACGCCCGATTAGCGGAACGAGGCGGCCGCGCACGCGCCTTGGCCGGATTGTCTATTGCCGGCCGCCGACACAACACTGATGTTGCAGCATGAAGCCCAGCGAATTCCGCCGCTGGCTGGCGAGGCAAGGCTGCGTCTTTGAGACGCACAAAGGCGGCAGCGGCCATCTCACCGTGATCCGAGGCAACCGCCGATCGCAATTGCCGATGCACGGCAGCAACAAGGATCTCGGTCCCGGCTCGTGGCCAAGATCAAGAAGGATCTGGACCTCGATTAGCCTCTACGTAGAGGAATGGCGATGTACCCCGTCTCGCTGGAGCCTGATGAAAACGGCACGTTGCTGGTTACCTGCCCCGATTTGCCCGAGCTGACCACCTGGGGTGAGGACCAGGGTGATGCACTCCAGCGCGCCGCGGATGCTATCGAGGAAGCGCTCGCGGCGCGGATTGCTCATCGCGACGACATTCCGGAACCCTCCGCAGCCCGGGGCCGGCCTGTCCCGAGCCTACCGCCGCTGACCGTCGCGAAGGTGGCGCTCTACCGCAGCCCTCACCTCCGGCGTGACAAAAGCCGAACTGGGTCGGCGGCTCGGCTGGCACGCACCGCAAGTCGACCGCCTGTTCGATCTGCGCCATCGCTCGAAGATCGAGCAGATCGATCAGGCGCTTCGTATTTTGGGCAAGCAGCTCGTCGTCAGCGTGCAGGACGCCGCCTGAGACAGTCAGCCCCGGTCCCGCCTTGCGGCGAGGCGCAGGCGCAGCGCCTGCAGGCGGATGAAGCCCGCGGCGTCGCGCTGGTCGTAGACCTGGTCCTCCTCGAAGGTGACGTGCGCCTGGCTGTAGAGGCTGTTCGGCGATTGCCGGCCAACCACCCGCGCCAGCCCCTTGTAGAGCTTGAGCCGGACCTTTCCGTCGACCTTCTGCTGGCTTTGGTCGACGAGGGCCTGCAGCATCTCGCGCTCGGGCGCGAACCAGAAGCCGTTGTAGACCAGCTCGGCATAGCGCGGCATCAGCTCGTCCTTCAGATGCATCGCGCCGCGGTCGAGCGTCAGGCTCTCGATGCCGCGATGCGCCGCCTGCAGGATGGTGCCGCCCGGCGTCTCATAGACCCCGCGCGATTTCATCCCGACAAAGCGGTTCTCGACGAGATCGAGCCGGCCGATGCCGTGCCGGCCGCCCAATTCGTTGAGGCGGGTGAGCAGGCCGGCGGGTGACAGCGCCTCGCCGTCAACCGCGATGGGGTCGCCGCGGAGAAAATCAACTTCGACGTATTGCGGCTGGTCGGGCGCCTGTTCCGGGGCGACGGTACGGCTGAAGACGTATTCTTGCGGTTCGACCCACGGGTCTTCCAGGATCTTGCCCTCGGCCGAGATGTGCAGGAGGTTGGCGTCGACCGAGAACGGCGCCTCGCCGCGCTTGTCGCGGGCGACCGGGATCTGGTGCTGGTCGGCATATTCGAGGAGCCTTGTGCGCGAGGTCAGGTCCCATTCGCGCCACGGCGCGATGACCGTGATGTCGGGCGCCAGCGCGTAATACGCGAGCTCGAAACGCACCTGGTCGTTGCCCTTCCCGGTCGCGCCATGGGCGACCGCGTCGGCGCCGACCTCCCGCGCGATCTCGATCTGGCGCTTGGCGATCAGCGGCCGCGCGATCGAGGTGCCGAGCAGATAGGCGCCCTCGTAGAGCGCGTTGGCGCGAAACATCGGAAACACGAAATCGCGGACGAATTCCTCGCGCAGATCGTCGACGAAGATCTCCCGCGCGCCCATCATCTCGGCCTTCTTGCGCGCCGGCTCCAATTCCTCGCCCTGCCCCAGATCGGCGGTGAAGGTGACCACCTCGCAGCGATAGGTCTCCTGCAGCCAGCGCAGGATGACCGAGGTGTCGAGCCCGCCCGAATAGGCCAGCACGATTTTTTTTACCGAGCCAGATTTTGCCTGATCAGCCATCGGTTTTCCTTGTCTACGTCGGCCAATCTCGTAAAAAGCGGGATCTTCAACGGACGATGGGGTCGACGGTATGTCTACGGTGTTTCGCATAAGTTTGACGATCGCAGCAATGGCAAGCGCAATCCCGGCTACAGCTCAGGCTCCAGCCGCTGCGACTTTCAACGGCATCTACGCGGGGGTTTCTACGACAGCCAGCCCTGAGCAATCTTGCACGCCAGCGCAGCCGGTTCCCTCCACCCTGACTATCGAGAACGGCGTGGCTCGGACTGCGGCCGGATTTGAAGGAACCGTGACTGCGGGTGGTGACCTCGAATTAAAAAATTCGGCGGGAATTCACGCGAATGGTCACGTGGACAATCAAGGAAACGTCACGGTTACAACAAAGATCGAAAATTGTACCTTTGAAACCCTTTGGCGTAAGCAGTAGAGGGGATTGCCCTCACGAAATAGCTTGTATCCGCGGCTCGCTCCACCGCGCCCGAAGGATGTTGGATTTGGAGCTGGCCGCAGGCTGCGAGGCCACGCAAACGGTTTCTTCGCTGTCAGCCGGTGCGCCGCTCGATGAAGGCTACGACAATTTCGAGCGCCCCGAACCCGTCGAGGTTCACATGTCCGGCGTCCGGCGCCGACCAGCCCTCCTTGGGCTCCGGTGCGGCGTCGAACAGCGCCTCGCTGAAAGGGGCCGGCACGACGGCGTCGCGCTCGCCGCGCAGGATCAGGATCGGCGCACTCACCCGCCCGATCCGCGACAGCGAATCGTAACGGTCCCAGATCATCAGGGCGGCGGGCACGTAGGGGTAATGGTATTGGGCGACCGCGGCGACGCTGGTAAACGGCGATTCGAGGATCAGCGCTGCGACCGGCCGCCGTGCCGCCAGATGTACCGCAACCCCTGACCCGAGCGATTCGCCGTAGAGCACCAGCCGGTCGGCGGTAATCCCCTCGCGCTGGAGAAATTCCAGGCCGGCGCGCGCGTCGTCATAGAGACCGGCCTCCGTTGGCGTGCCCGGGTTGCCGCCGTAGCCGCGGTATTCCAGCATCAGGACGCCATAGCCTTCGCGGGCGAAGCGCCGCATCCGGTCGCCCCGATAGCCGATATTCCCGCCATTGCCGTGAAGGTAGAAAATGACCGGCCGGCCATCGAGCGGCGGCAGGTACCAGGAGAACAGCGACAAGCGGTCGGCGGTCGTCAGCCCGATCTCGCGCACCCCGAGTTGCGCGAGATCGGCGAGCTGCGGACGCGACTTGTCGGGGAAATACAGCAACTGGCGCTGAAACACATAAAGCGAGGACAGCACCGCCAGGTAGGCGATCAGTGGAATGCCGACAAGCCACATAAGCACTCGGGCGAGCCCGCGCCGGGACAACGGCTCCGGCTTACGCGGCGGGCTGCGGCGCCGGGGCGACGCGGCGGGCCCGCACGCTGTCGGATTTCAATTGGCCGCAGGCGGCCGAGATGTCGCGCCCGCGCGGCGTACGCACCGGCGCCGAGTAACCGGCGGCGAAGACGATGTCCGAGAACGCCGCGATCGACGCCTCGGTCGAGCATTCATAGGGCGCGCCGGGCCACGGGTTGAACGGGATCAGGTTGACCTTGGCGGGAATGCCCTTCAGGAGCCGGACCAGTTCGCGCGCCTCGGCCGGGCTGTCGTTGACCCCCTTCAGCATCACGTATTCGAAGGTGATGCGCCGGGCATTGCTCGATCCGGGATAGTTGCGGCAGGCGTCGAGCAGCTCGGCAATCGGGTATTTCCTGTTGAGCGGCACGAGGCGCTCGCGCAGTTCGTCGGTGACGGCGTGCAGCGAGATCGCCAGGTTGACCCCGATCTCGGCGCCGCAGCGAAGGATCATCGGCACTACGCCCGCGGTCGACAGGGTGATCTTGCGGCGCGAGACCGCCAGCCCCTCCGGGTCCATGGCGATCTTCATCGCGGCGGCGACATTGTCGAAATTATAGAGCGGCTCGCCCATCCCCATCAGCACGATATTGGTCAGCTGGCGGTCTTCCTGCGGCGAGGGCCATTCGCCGAGCGCGTCGCGGGCCACCATGATCTGGCCGACGATCTCGGCGGCGCCGAGGTTGCGCACGAGGCGTTGGGTCCCGGTATGGCAGAAGCTGCAGGTCAGCGTGCAGCCGACCTGCGACGACACGCACAGCGTGCCGCGATCGGATTCGGGGATATGGACGGTCTCGACCTCCTGCCCGTCATGAAAGCGCAAGAGCCATTTCCGGGTGCCGTCGACCGAGGCCTGCGCCCTGGTGACCTCCGGCCGGCGCAGCTCATAGTGCGCCGCGAGCCGCTCGCGGAAGCCCTTCGCCAGGCTCGTCATGCCGGTGAAATCGGTGGCGCCGCGGTGGTAGATCCAATGCCACAGCTGGCGCGCGCGGAACGGCTCGGCGCCGAAGGCGGCCATTTCCGCGGCGAGTTCGGCGCGGCCCATCCCCACCAGATTAAGGTTGGCCAGATTGGGGCTGGTGGAGTCGCGGCCGGGCGCTGGTGCTGGAGAGGACATGGCGGATATATAGGGAAGCCGCGGCGTTCCGGAAAATCTTAAGTCCGCCGGTGCGTTCGGCGACCGTGGTGCGGTCCGGCGGGGGGAGAATTCAGTTTTTCCTCGCGGTCCACGCCGCACGCCTTGTCGATCAGCGCGAGCGCCTTGGCGAAGCCGGCGAGCGGGTAGATGTCGGTGGTCGGCGGGCCTTTCTGCGGCACGCCCTTGACCACCGCCGATTTGCCTTTCGCCAGCGCCGTCACGATCGCCTTGTCGAGCTCCGCGGTCCGCGCCCAGGCGCCGTCCTCCTTGGTGAACAACTCGAATTTGCTGCCGTCGATATCGAGCGCGACGTCGCTCCCGTCCTTGAGCGGATAGCCCTCGACGAAGCTGACGACATTGGTGATCTTTTCGGTCGCGCGATGCGTCACCATCGCCATCGGCGCCTTCCGCCCGGACCCGGCCGGTTCGCTCTTCTGCGGCTGGCCAACCACGTAGCAGACCCGGCCGGTCTTGTCCTGGGAGGCATAGGCCGTCCAGGTATCGCTGTGGCCGAGCGAGCGCGTCGCCGATGTGGCAGGTTTGGGAGACGCAGTCGGGACCGAGTGTTTTTTGGAGTCGGCGGCCTGGGCCGGCGATATCAGCGTCAGCGCACCCGCCGATAGCGCCAGCGCGCCGACCAGACAGCGTCTGATATTGATCATTGCCGCAACATAGCGGCAGCGGACGGCGATTGCCAACCGGCCTCACGCCAAACGGGAGGCGGCGCCACGCAATGCACTCCCCACCGGGCGCAAAACCGGGCACAATGGTCAGCGCATGGACGAGATCAGACGGGGCATGGACGAGATAACGATCCGCGCCGCCCGACCGGGCGACGCCCGCCGCATCGCGCGGCTTGATGTCGAGACCTGGCAGGCGGCCTACGCCGGCATCCTGGCGACACCCTTTCTCGTGGGGTTGTCGGCGCAGCGCCGCGAGGTGGGATGGGCGAGCGTCATCGAGCGCGAACCGCGCGATGTCCGGGTTGCCGTCGACACCGACGGCAACATCCAGGGGTTCGGCAGCTGCGGCCGCTGCCGGCGCGGCGAGCAGTTCGGCGGCGAGGTGTTCACCCTCTACGTCGCTCCGGACTGGCAGAACCAGGGGATCGGCCGCCGGCTCCTTATTGCCTTGTTCGAACGGCTGGTTGCCCAGGAATGCGCCACGGCAATCATCTGGGTGCTGCGCGACAATCCCGGACGGTTTTTCTACCAGCGCCTCGGCGGCCGGGAAATCCAGCACAAGATCTTTGCCGTCGGCGGCAAGCGGATCGAGGCGGCCGGCTATGCCTGGTACGATTTGCCGCGCTATCTCGAAGCCGCCGCCCGGGCCGAGGACCGCCCCGAACCGTAAGACACCCTAGGGGCTGCGCGCCGGCTGCGCCGTGGGCATGACAATCGGAAGTTTCTCGGCCGGCAGGCTGCCGCCCTCCTGCCAGCGCCCGGCTTTCTTCAGCGCATCGGCGACCTCGGGCGGCATGTATTTTTCATCGTGCTTGGCGAGGACGCTGGTCGCGACGAAGACGCCGTCCGCGCGCAGCCGGCCTTCGGCAACGACACCCTGCCCTTCGCGGAACAGATCGGGCAAGACGCCGTCATAGACGACCCTGATCACGGTCTTGCCGTCGGTCACACGAAAACCAACGCCGTAGCTCTCGGCCTCGCGCACGAGGCTGTGCTGTTCGACGAGGCCCCCGATGCGGATGCGGCGCCCCGGGGGAATCGCTTTCGCCAGGAGATCGCTCGGGCCGTAGAAGAAAACGAGATTGTCGTTGAACGCGGCGAGCACCATCGCGGTTGCCGCCCCGAGGAGGCCGAGCCCCACAATAAGGGCAAGGAGACGGCGCCGCTTGCGTGTCATTCGCGGGTTCCGGACCGCCGCTGCAGGCGGCTCAGCATGGCGAAGCTGCGCCGGTGCCGCCGCCAGGAAAACACCGCAAGCCCGCCCAGGACGATCGCGGCAAGGCCATAGGCCGGCCACACGAAGGCGCCATACCCGCCCATCGCGAACCACCCGAGGATCGCGCTCATGCCAACCTCACCGCCAGGGGGCTCACCGCAGGACCGGGCGAGCGGCGGGCAGCGTCGCGCCCTTGTCCTCGCCACGCACGGAGGGCTCGCCATAGAGGCTCAACGCCCGCGCCTTCTTCTCGTTGAGCGCGGCGCGCATGCGTAAGAGCAAGAGCCAGACGAACAACAGCGCAAACCCCGCCGCCATGATGAGGAGCGGGATCAACAGCGACTTGTCGATGCTCGGGCCGCCCATGCGCAAGACGCTGGCCGGCTGGTGCAGCGTGTTCCACCAGTCGACCGAGAATTTGATGATCGGCAGATTGACGATTCCGACCAGCGCCAAGAGAGCACCGGCGCGCCCGCCGCGGCTCGGATCGTCGAACGCGTTGACCAGCGCGATATAGCCCAGATAGAGGAAAAACAGCACCAGCACCGAGGTCAGCCGCGCGTCCCACACCCACCAGGCGCCCCACATCGGCCGGCCCCACAAGGAGCCGGTGGCGAGGCACACCAGCGTGAACGCGGCGCCGATCGGGGCTGCGGCCTGGCCTGCGATC
>DATCQF010000569.1:0-7008 GCA_036569735.1 Allostellaceae bacterium
CTTTGAGGCCGTGGCCTTCGAGGCTGCGGGCAAGCTCCTCGCCGCTAGGCCCGGGATCGGGCATGTCCGGCGGGCCGGCCGCGACGATCACGACCTCCCGCGCGTGCTTGAGCAGCGGCATGCCGAGCGCGACGGTCACCGCGGTCTCGGTGCTGCCGTTCCAGGCGATGGCGATGGTGTCGCCGAGATGCGCCCCGAGCGCCTTCGGCACCATCATCACCGGGCGGCCGCTCTCGAACAGCGCGTCCTCGAGCGTCGCCTCGGCGATCGAGGCGAGCTTTTCCGGCTGTTCGACGAGGATCAAGTCATAAACCCGGCCGCTCATCCCGACGACGGCGTTCTGCCTGCCGTCCTCCTCGCGCCACGACGCGCTCGGGCCGACGTAGCCCGGCGCCGGCGGCTCGATCGGCACGCCGTGCGCGGTCATGAAGTCGCGGAACAGACGGCGCGCCTGATCGCGCCGGTCGTGACCTTCGCGTTCGAGCGTGCGATCGACCTCGGAGGAAATCGAAAAGCCCATTTCACCGCCGAAGACGACGGCGTACTCGGTGGTCAGGCTGTGCAGCCCGACGATATGGCTGTTGAACCGGCGGGCCGCCAACAGCGCCGCTTCCAGTACCGATCCCGCGTTGCCGTCGCCGATCACCGCCAGCAGATTCTTCATGGTTCCCACCCTGCTCCGGCGTGCCTGCACGGTCGCGGCGCGCACCTTTTATACGATAGTATAGGATTCCACCGGCGGTTGCGATAGTGCGCCCCCATGGCCCGACGATCGCTCGACGCCCCGCGGCTCCCCGACTACACTCCGGCGCCCCTCGTTCGGACGGACCGTAACCTGATGCATCGCAGTACACGGATATTCCTCGTCGGCCTGACGCTGTTGGGCGCCGCGCTGGCGCTGCCCCGCGGCGCGGCTGCCGAGACCGTCAATTTCGGCACCGACTGGAAGGCCGAAGCCGAGCATGGCGGCTTTTATCAGGCGCTCGCGACCGGCATCTATAAGCGCCATGGCCTCGACGTGACCCTGCGGCCGGGCGGTCCGCAGGTCAATCACGCCCAGCTGCTCGCGGCCGGCGTTCTCGACTTCAACATCGCGTCCAATTCGTTCATGCCGCTCAATTTCGTGCGCGAGAAGATCCCGATGGTGGCGGTCGCGGCGATCTTCCAGAAGGACCCGTCGGTGTTGATCGCCCATCCCGGCCAGGGTGACGCCCAGGGCGAAGTCGGGCTCGCCGCCTTCAAGGGCCGGCCGATCATGATCGGCTCCGACACCCGCGTCACCAGCTGGCTCTTTTTGAAGCAGAAATTCGGCTACACCGACGATCAGATCCGGCCTTACGGGTTCAGCGTCGCGCCGTTTCTCGCCGACAAGAAGGCGATCCAGCAGGGCTATCTGACCAGCGAACCGTTCACCATCGAGAAGGAGGGCGTGAAGCCCGTCGTGCTGCTGCTCGCCGATGCCGGCTACGGCAGCTATGGCGCGCTGATCGAAACCTCGGCAAAGCTCGTGCGCGACAAGCCCGACCTCGTACAGCGCTTTGTCGATGCCAGCATCGAGGGCTGGTACAGCTATCTCAATGGCGATCCCACCCCGGGCAACGCGCTGATCAAGCGCGACAATCCCGAGATGACCGACGCCCTGATCGCGTACGGCATCGCAAAGATCAAGGAATACGGGGTGGTCGACAGCGGCGAGGCGAAAGCCAGTGGCATCGGCGCGATGAGCGAGGCGCGCTGGCGCGATTTCTTCGACACCACGACCAAGGCCGCGCTCTATCCCGCCGACATGGATTTCCGCAGCGCCTTCACCCTGCAGTTCGTCAACAAAAAAGTCGGGATGAAAACCGACGCGAAATGAATTCGGCTAACCCACTATTGATTCGTCGCCCCCGCGAAAGCGGGGGTCCAGGGGCAAGCGCTGCAATTCTGCAAGCCCCTGGATTCCCGCTTTCGCGGGAATGACGGCACGGGGGGCTTTCCCTGTCTCAGGCTGCTCCTTCCGCTCCGGCGGGAACCGCCGATGCCGCACCGCCGGTCGTCGTGCTGCGGGGGGTGACCAAGCGCTTCGTCTCGGGCCTCGAAGCGCTCGGCGGGGTCGATCTTAGGGTAGCCCACGGCGAGTTCCTGAGCCTCCTTGGGCCGTCGGGATGCGGCAAGAGCACGCTGCTGCGCATCGTCGCCGGTCTCAGCGAACCGACCGGCGGCAGCTGTGAGCTGCATCTCGGCGGGCAATCGGGAAAAGCCATCCCCGCCGGCCATATCGGCTTTGTCTTCCAGGACCCGACCTTGATGCCGTGGAGCACGGTCCGGGCGAATGTCGAACTGCCGTTTCGCATCGCCGGGCGGGTGCGTGCCGCCGAGCGGGACCGCGTCGCCGCGGCGCTCCACGCCGTCGGCCTCGCCGGGTTCGAAGGCGCCTATCCGCACCAGCTCTCCGGCGGGATGCGGATGCGCGTCTCTATCGCCCGTGCCCTCGTCACCGGGCCCGAGCTCCTGCTGCTCGACGAGCCGTTCGCCGCGCTCGACGAGATCACCCGGCTCGCGCTCAATGACGATCTGCTGCGGCTTTGGGAACTGCACCGGCCGACGATCCTCTTTGTGACCCATAGCGTCTTCGAGTCGGTTTATCTGTCGACCCGCATCGCGATCATGGCGCCGCGTCCCGGCCGGATCGTCGCCGATCTGCCGGTGAGCCTCGCGCAGCCGCGCGAGCGAGCGGTGCGCACCGCCCCGTCCTATGCCCTGATGTGCGAGCGCGTATCGGCCGCGCTCGGCGCCGCGATGAGCGAGGCGCCGGTATGATGACGGGCAATGCCGGCCAGCGTGCGGCGCGCCTCCTCGCCCCGCTCGCCATCGGGATCGTGTTTCTCGCGGCCTGGGAAGCCGTCGTGCGCGTAGAGGGGATACCGTCTTACATCCTGCCGGCGCCGAGCGCGGTCGCGCAGAGCCTCTGGGTCGACGGACCGAGCCTCTTCGGCTCGCTCCTCGTCACGCTGCGCATCACCCTGGCGGCGCTCGCCGCCGCGGCGTTCTTCGGCGGCGCGATCGCGCTCCTCTTCTCGCGCTCGCGGATCCTCGAATTGAGCCTCTTCCCCTACGCGGTGATCCTCCAGGTGACGCCGATCGTCGCGATCGCGCCGCTCATTATCATCTGGGTGCGCGAACCCTTTCTCGCGCTTCTGGTGTGCGCCTGGATCGTCGCGTTTTTCCCGATCGTTTCCAACACCACGGTCGGGCTGAACAGCGCCGACCGCAACCTGTTGATGCTGTTCCGGCTGTACGGCGCGTCGCGGGGCCAGACCCTCATCTACCTGCGGCTGCCGACCGCGCTCCCCTATTTTCTCGCCGGGCTCAGGATCAGCGGCGGGCTCGCCCTCATTGGCGCGGTGGTCGCCGAATTCGTCGCCGGCACCGGCGGGGCCGAAACCGGGCTTGCCTTCCGCATCCTCGAAGCCGGCTACCGCCTCGCGATCCCGCGCATGTTCGCCGCGCTCTTCATGCTGTCACTGACCGGGATCGTGATCTATCTCGTCCTCGACCTCCTGTCGCGCCTTCTGCTGCGCCGCTGGCACGAAAGCGCGCTTAACGAAGAGGAGGAATAGCCGACGGTGACCCCGCGGCGAAGCCGCAAGGAATTTCACAATGAGGCAGCGAGACAGTGAGAACCCGGTCTTTCGGGACCTCACTGCCTCACTGCCTCATTGCCTCATTGTGAAATCTACTGGCGCTTCGCGCCGTTCGTTGTCACCCCCGGCCGACGAACGGCATCTTGGTCGCCATCACGGTGATGAACTGGACGTTGGCGTCGGGGGTCACGGTCGACATGAAGACGACGGCGCGGGCGACGTTGTCGACATCCATGACCGGCTCGACGACGATTTCGCCGTTGGGTTGCGGCACGCCGCGCGTCATGCGCTGGGTCATCTCGGTCAAGGCGTTTCCGATGTCGATCTGGCCGCACGAAATGTCGTATTTGCGGCCGTCGAGCGAGGTTGACTTGGTGAGCCCGGTGATCGCGTGCTTGGTCGAGGTGTAGGCGACCGAATTGGGCCGCGGCACATGCGCCGAAATGGAGCCGTTGTTGATGATCCGGCCGCCCATCGGCTGCTGGTCCTTCATGATCCGGAAGGCCTGCTGGGTGCACAGGAAGGAGCCGGTGAGGATGGTGTCGACCACCGCCTTCCACTTCGCGAATTCCAGATCCTCGATCGGCGCATTGGCGCCGAACCCGGCATTGTTGAAGAGGACGTCGAGCCGGCCATAGGTCGCCTTGGCCTTGGCGAACAGCGCCTCGACGGAGACCGGGTCGCCGACATCGGTGGGGATTCCGAGCGCCCGCCCTTGCAGGCCCTCGATCTCGCTGACCACGGCCTGCAGCGGCTCCGCGCGGCGCCCGGCGACGACCACCGCGAAGCCCTCTTTCGCAAGCGCGATCGCCGACGCCTTGCCGATGCCGCTGCCGCCGCCGGTGACCAGTGCGACCTTGCCGTTCGAGGCCATGTTCCGTTCCTCCATGCTGTTGGGTTGGCGCCGATAGGGGTGAGCGCCAGGCTCAGCCCTCACGATATCAGGTTTGCGCAGCCGCGATCGGGCGAAAAATTGCCGCCCGGCGATGCCGCGGCGATGGTTGCGGCCGCAATTGCGCCGTGAGACCCTACGCGCCGGCGAGCGCGGCGCGCGGCGACCGCGTGCCGGGGGGATCGACAAATGCAGCTTGACGCGCTGTTTCGGCCGCAATCGATCGCCGTGATCGGCGCCTCGGAAAAACCGACGATCGGGCGGCGGCTGATCGTCTCGCTCGACCGGCTCGGTTTCACCGGGCGGATTTTCCCGATCAACCCGAACTACAAGACGGTGCTCGGGCTAAAATGCTACGCGAGCATCCTCGACACCCCCGAGCCGCCCGATGTGGCGGCGTTCTGCGTCGGTCACCGGCTGGTGCTCGACGCGTTCGTTGCGGCCGCCGGGCGCGGCATCCGCGCCGCGGTCATCTATGATGGCGGCTTCGCCGAGCGCGGCGCCGAGGGACTGGAGCTTCAGCGGAAAATCACCGGCATCTGCCGCGATGCCGGGATCGCGCTGTGCGGCCCCAACTGCATGGGCATCCTCAACCCGATCGAGCGCAACTCGACATATCTGCAGGAAATCCGCGATCCCCTTGGGCTCGCCGGCAATGTCGGCATCGTGTCGCAAAGCGGCGGCCTCTGCGTCAGCCTCCTCACCGATGTCAGCCGCTTCGGCTTCAGCCATATCGTGTCATGCGGCAACGAGGCGGTGCTGAATGCGGCGGATTTCCTCGAATACCTGGTCGACGACCCGCATACCGCGGCGATCGGCGGGTTTATCGAATGCGTGCGCGCGCCCGAGCGCTTTGTCGCCGCGCTCGATCGCGCCGCCCTGCGCGACAAACCGGTCGTCATGCTGAAGGTCGGGCAGAGCGCGCGGGCGGGCCGCGCCGTCCTCAGCCACACCGCCGGCGAGGCCGGCGACCCGGCCCTATTCTCCGGCATGCTGCGCGCCCACCGCGCGATCGAGGTCCACGACCTCGCCGAGCTGACCGAAGTGCTGGCTGCCGTTCAGGGGGCAAAGCGCCCGCAGGGGCGCCGCATCGGGATCGTCACGTCGTCGGGCGGTCTCGCCGAGCTGATGCTCGACATCGCCGCCGCGGCGGACCTTCGGCTGCCGCCGCTGCCGGCCGATTTGCGGGCCGATCTCGACGCGCAGGTCGGCTATGTGACCGGCGACGGCAATCCGCTCGACGCCTGGGGCAACGGCACTTTCGCACCCAATCTCGACCATGCGCTGGCGGCGCTGCAGGCGAGCCCGGAGCACGATTGCGTCGTGTTCTGCCGCGACAATTGCGCGGGCCAGCCGATGGACGTGCCGGAAACCGCGCTCAATTACCTGCAGCAGTTCGCCCGCGCGGCGGCGGCGAGCGACAAGCCGCACTACCTGCTCCACACCAGGGCCGGCCAGATCGACCCGGCGCATGTCGAATGCCTGCGCGCCGCCGGCATCCCGATCGTCTCAGGGATCCGCGAGGGGCTCGGCGCGATCGACAGGCTGGCGCGCTGGGGCGGCTGGAAATCAAACGCGATTTGAGAGGAGTTTTGCCGTGGCCGATCCCGTGGTGCTTTACGAGGTGGACGACAAGGTCAGCCTCATCACCCTCAACCGCCCGGACAAGCTGAACGCGATCAGCGCCGAACTGCTGGATCAGCTGGTTGCCGCGTTCGCCCGCGCCGATGCCGAGGCGGCGACCAGCGTCGTCTTGCTGCGCGCCGAGGGCCGCAGCTTTTGCGCCGGCTACGACATCGGGGCCAAGGCGCCCGAGGCCAACGACTGGCGCAGCGATCCGATCAAGGCGCACAAGCATCTCGCTCACCAGCTCGATTTCGAGATGGTGCCGTGGAACCTGAAAAAGCCGGTGATCGCCGCCGTCCAGGGCCATGTCATGGGCGGCGGGTGCGAGCTCGTCATGTTGTGCGACCTGACGATCGCGGCCGACAACGCGGTGTTCGGCGAGCCGGAAGTGCGCTTTTCGAGCGTTGGCCCGGCGATCGTGATGCCGGCGATCATCGGCTACAAGAAGGCCCGCGAGCTCTTGTATTTCGGCGACACGATCGATGCCGAGACCGCGCTCCAGCTCGGCATGGTCAACCGGGTCGTGCCGCTCGGTGATTTGGCCCAGGCGAGCCTTGCCTGGGCGAAGCGGCTGGCGCTGATCTCTCCGGAAGCGCTCTACGCGACCAAGCTGGCGATCAACCGCGGCGCCGACGCCGCCGGGTTCACCACCCGCATCCACACCGGGCTCGATGTCGTCGCGCCGCTCTACGCCACGAAAACCGAGCTCGGGCAGCGCTTTCGCGACATGGTTGCGGCCGAGGGCGTGCCGGCCGCGGTCCGCTGGCGCGCCGCGCAGTTCAAGGAATAGCTGCCGGAGGTCACTCCCGCGGATAAAGCTGCATCGGCACCTCGCGTCCTTCGAGACGCGCCCGCTGTCCTGAG
>DATCQF010000570.1:0-3341 GCA_036569735.1 Allostellaceae bacterium
GCGCTGCCCGGCATGGTGCTGCGCCGCGCCGCCGACGGCAGCGTCGGAGACCAGGGCTGAAGACGCCCGCGCCGCGGCAAGGGACCAAGGCGGCCCAAATGCGTGGCGGTTTTTACCCTTGATCGTTTGACTCGATCGAAATCGCGGGTGCAGATGGATGCCCGATGGTGCGAAAGGTAGCCAAATGTTTCGCCTGGTAGCGCAGCTCCTTCAAAACGATCGTGGCGCCACGGCAATTGAATACGGCCTGATCGCCGCCTTGGTCGCGGTCGCCGCAATTGCGGCGTTCCAGCTGGTGGGAACCAGTCTGAGCGACGTTTTCGCCACTGCCGCATCGTTTATTTGAAGGCCAAACAAGGCCGCGGCGGCAGCGACCCTGCCGCGCCGCGCGCAGAGGCCGCGACCGTTCAGAAAAACGCCAGGGTGCGAATTTCGATGCTTTCGCGCGGCCTTGCGTCAGGCGGCGAGGTCGGGTCGACGAAGGCGGTGTGGGCGGTCCAGCGGGCGCGGCCGTCCTTCAGCGATTCGTAGACCTTGAAGACCAGCGCCTCGTCCGGCCGCATACGCGGGAACCAATACCAGCGCTCCGCCGGATCGTGGGTGATCGCATAGGTCTGGCCGACCCGGTCCTGGTAGCGCCGTTCGTTGACCACGAGGTTCGCGGGGTTGACGCTCTGCGCATCGCAGATCGCCAGCGGATGGCTTTCCACGGGATGGTTGATCGGGCGCCACACCTGGATGATCGCGAACCGCCCGCGCAGCAGTTTCTCGGCCTCCGCGCCCATGACGTCGCGCACCCGCTGGGGCCCGGACCACTCGGTGTAATCGTTGTGGACGCGGCTGACGACATCGCGGATCTTTTTGGTCTCGCGCTGCTCGTCGCTGGCGGTGCGCAATGTGTGGTCGAAGACGACGACCCGTTTGGCGCCGCTCTCGCGCCTGATCAGCGCCTCGCATTCCGGGTAGTAGACCCGCCGTACCTCGGCATCGTCGTAGAAATCGGCGACCCTGGTCGGGGAACCGACAAAGCGGAAGCCCTCGCGCTCGAACTCGAAGCGGTCGGCGCGGAGCCGGCCGTTGTGGATCACCACAGGGTGGGTTTCGCCATCGCCGCCGATGCGCTGGTCGCGCCCTCCCGGCGCGGCGACATAGGTGACGAGCTTGTCGGCATCTCTGGCGAGATAGCTGAGCGTCGCCTCGAGCGTTTCCGGGGCGCTATCGAGCTCGGCGATTTCAACCATTGGGCGGCTCCTTCACATCACAACCCGTGATGATAGGGTCGCCCGGCGCCCCCTACAACCGGCGTCCGCGCGGGGCGGCCTCACGCAAGAGAGCGTCGCGGATGCGCAGGCTGGCGAGCCCGTCGCCGTAGGGGTTATGGGCGCGGGCAAAGGCGGCGTAGCGCGCGGGCTGGTCCAACAGTTCGGCGACGGCGCCATGAATGCGCTCCCGGTCGGTGCCGACCAGCGCCACGGTGCCCGCCGCGACGGCTTCGGGCCGTTCGGTGACCGCGCGCATCACCAGGACGGGCTTGCCGAGCGACGGCGCTTCTTCCTGGATCCCTCCCGAATCGGTGAGGACGATATGGCTGCGCATCATCAGATGGACGAACGGCACATAACCCTGCGGCTCCAGCAGATGCACGTTCGGCAGGCCGCCGAGCATGCGCCGCACCGGTGCCTGTACCGAGGGGTTGAGGTGCACCGGGTAGACGATCTGCACATCGTCGCGCTGCGCGATGCGATGCAGCGCGGCGCAGATCTCGTCAAAGCCATGGCCGAAGCTTTCGCGGCGGTGCCCGGTCACCAGGATCAGTTTTTTGGCCGGATCGAGAAAGCCGAACCCCGCTCCGGCCGATCGCTGCAGCGCCAGGTCACTCTCCAGCGCCGCGCGCACGGCGAAGAGCGCGTCGACCACCGTGTTTCCGGTGACGACGATCTTGTCGTCCGCCACATTCTCCTTGAGGAGGTTGGCGCGCGCGCTCTCGGTCGGTGCGAACAGGCGGTCGGCGAGCCGGTCGATGACGCTGCGGTTCATCTCCTCGGGCCACGGCTGATGCATATCGCCGGTGCGCAGCCCAGCTTCGACATGACCGATCCGGCAGCCGGCATAGAACGCGGCGAGACCAGCCGCCAGCGCTGTCGTGGTGTCGCCGTGCACCAGGACCCAGTCCGGCTGTTCGGCCACGAGGACCCGTTGCACGCCGGTCAGCACGGCCGTCGTCACATAGACGAGGTCCTGTTCCGGCTGCATGATCCTGAGATCGTGATCGGCGGTTCAGGCCGAAAAAATCGAGGATCCCCGAGAGCATGTCGCGGTGCTGGCCGGAGAGGCAGATGACCGGACGCAATGCCCCGCTGGCCGCGAGCGCCGTGACGACCGGCGCCATCTTGATCGCCTCGGGCCGTGTGCCGAATACGACGAGAACCTTCATCTATTCGCTGAGGACCATCGTTGGGTCGACGCTCGCCGTCGCTCCTTATGACCGGCTAGATGGCCCGCCATAAGGATACATCAAGCGAGCGCGCGCCTCATGCGGTCGGCGGGGCGATCTCGTCGAGTGCGAGGCCCTTCGGCTCGGGGCCGATTTGGGTCACCGCCACCGCGGCGATCGCCACGATCACCGCGATCACGACGAACACGGCGGTCAGGCCGAAGCCCTTCTGGATCCACAGGAACGACGGGATCGCCACAAAGGCGCCGATCCGGCCGGCCGCCTGGCACAGCCCGAAGCCGGAGGCGCGGGCGTTGGTCGGGAACACCTCGGAGATGAAGATCTGCGAGGAATTGCCGGCCAGCTGGGTGAAGAAGATCATCACGAACCCGATCCCCAGCACCATCGCCTCGCTCGTCGCGCCGGCCCACGCCAGTGCCGAGAGACCGGTCAGGATGAAGGCGACGACGGCGGTTCGCTTGCGACCGAAATATTCCAGGGAGAACATCATGAAGGCGCTGGCGCACGGAAAGGCGAGGGTGATCCAGAAGATCGAGTTCAGCGACTTGGCAATCGAGAACCCGCGTTCGACCAGAATGTTCGGGAGCCACGCGCCGAGCCCGAGCGCGATCCCGAAGAAGGCGAAGAAACACATCATCCCGGCGGCCACGCGCACCGGGTATTCGCGCAATACGGTGGCGATCGGGTCGCTCTGCGTATCGCTCGCCGCATCCCTTCTCAGTGTGTCGAGCGGCACGGTGCGCAGCCCCATGCGCTGCAATATGTCGAGCGCGCGCTGTCCCTGGCCATGGGTCGCCAGCCAGCGCGGCGATTCCGGCAGCGAGAAGCGCAGCACGAAGATGATCAAGGCGCCGATGCCGATGATGATCCAGATGCCGCGCCAGCC
>DATCQF010000571.1:0-3472 GCA_036569735.1 Allostellaceae bacterium
GTGCAAATCAAAGGATGGCAGCCTGTCGCCGCTGGCGACGATTTCCGTAATGCCGGGCAGCCGGGCCAGCAGCCGCACCAGCGGAGCTTGAACCTCAAGGACAACCCTGGCCCCGGCGGTAATCAACGGCACGTAACGGCAGAACATCAGTGTGTCGCCGAGGCCCTGCTCGGCGTGCAGCAAAATGATCCGCCCTCCGATTGCCTCCCCGCCCCACAGCGGCGCCGAGAAATTCCGAGCACTCCCCAATTGCTGCTTTGTCTTCCAGCGCCATTCAAACTCTTTCCACCCCTCCTCGAACCGCCCGGCCAGCAGCAGCGAACATCCAAGGCCGACATGAGCTTCGGGGGAATCCGATCGAAGGCGAAGCGCCTCCCGATAGCTCGCCGCCGCCTCTGCCGGCCGGCACAGCGCAGAGAGGGCACCGCCCAGGTTGCTGTGAGCGTCCGGAAAATCCGGCCGCAGACGCAGCGCCTCGCGGTAGCTCGCCTCCGCCTCTACCGGGCGGTCGAGGTCATAGAGCGCATTGCCGAGGTTGCTGTGAGCGTCGGGAAAATCCGGCCGCAGACGCAGCGCCTCGCGGTAGCTCGCCGCCGCCTCTGCCGGACGCCCGAAATCATAGAGCGCATTGCCGAGGTTATTGTGAGCGTCGGGAAAATCGGGCCGCAGACGCAGCGCCTCGCGGTAGCTTGCCTCCGCCTCTGCCAGGCGGTCGAGGTCATGGAGCGCATTGCCGAGGTTGCTGTGAGCGTCGGGAAAATCCGGCCGCAGACGCAGCGCCTCGCGGTAGCTCGCCTCCGCCTCCGCCGGTCGGGCGAGATCGCGCAGGACAACGCCGAGGTTGTTGTGAGCGTCGGGGAAATCCGGCCGCAGGCGCAGCGCCTCCCGGTAGCTCGCCTCCGCCTCCGCTAGCCGGCCGAGATCGCGCAGGACAACGCCGTGGTTGTTGTGGGCGTCGGGGAAATCCGGCCGCAAACGCAGCGCCGCCCGGCAGCTCGCCTCCGCCTCCGCCAGCCGGCCGAGATCGTGCAGGATAACGCCGAGGTTGCATTGAGCGTCGGGAAAGTCTGGCCTGATGGCGATCGCCTTGGTAATCAACTCGACCGCCTCCACAGGGCTCCCCTGCTGGCGGCGCAAGACACCGAGAAGATGCATTACGTCGGCGTCGTTGGGCTGTACCTCCAATGCCTGGAGATAAAGGGCGCTTGCCCGGTCCAGGTGGCCTGCCTGATGGTGGCCCAACCCCTCCGCCATCAATTGCGCGCTGGCAGATCGGGAGGTGTGCGGTTGCTGGCGGTTCACGCTTGGTTCCGCATTTCGCCGCCTACATCCCGAGATACGCCCGGCGGACCCGGTCGTCGGCCATCAGCGTATGGTGGCCGCCTTCGAGGACGACCCGCCCGGTTTCCAGCACATAGCCGTAATCGCACGATTCGAGCGCCTCGGCGACGCGCTGCTCGACGAGGATCAGGGTGAGTTTGTCCTCCTGGTGCAACGCCGCGATGCGGTCGAAAATGAGGTCGGCGATCGCCGGCGCGAGGCCCATCGACGGCTCGTCGAGGAGGAGCAGGCGCGGCTCCGAGGCGATGCCGCGGCCGATCGCCAGCATCTGCTGTTCGCCCCCCGACAGGGTGCCGGCGAGCTGGCGGCGGCGCTCGGCGAGCACTGGAAAGAGCGTGAAGATGCGCTCGAGGTTGCGCTGCCACTGGGTGCGCCCGCGCATCGAATAGGCCCCCATTTCGAGGTTTTCCAAGACCGTCATCGCGGCGAACACCTGACGCCCCTCGGGCACGTGGGCAATGCCGAGATGGGCGCGCTCGGGCGGCGGCACGGCGAGCAGATCGCGCCCGTCATAGGTAATTCTCCCCGATCCCGGCGCGACAGTGCCCGAGATCGCCTTGAACAGCGTCGTCTTGCCCGCCCCATTGGGCCCGACGATCGCGACAAACTGCCCCTCGGCCACGGTCAGCGACACCCCGCGCAGCGCCGCCAGCCCGCCATAGCTGACCGACAGCCCCTCGATCTCCAGCATCATCGCCCCTCACCCCCGCCCGCCACGCCCAACGCGCAGGCGATTATAGCCGAACTCACCCCGCCGCCCGCGATTACGGATCGAGGCCGGAAAATCCGGGAATGTCCGCGGTAGGTGGTGAACTGACCTTCCCCGCCCGCCCGTACTACGACGCATTCGCGCCGAGAGCTGCCTTTCGCGGGGCCACTATCGAGCCGCCGGAATCCACCCACCAGAGACATACCTGGCGACCCCAGTCTGCGCTTGCAGCTCCCCGCGTCAGCCGCCGCTCGGCATATCGTTCGAACCCGTTAGCCAGGGTGCGGAGTTAAGCGGCCCGACGCCATTCAGAACGAACTTGCCTCGCGATCCCCCCTGAGATTTTCGGCGATCTCTCGAAATTTTTCGGGGCTGTCGACCTCCTCCCCGTCGGCAGGCATGGGCGCGCCCGCGAAATAATCCAGGGTCTTCAACGCGAAGTGCATTTCCAGGATCACGCATGTCAGCCGCGCGTGGTGCCTCCTCATAGGCGGCGTCGGAGCAAGAAAAGATGTTTAATCACCGGGAGATGTGAAGCACGTCACACCTATTCGGGGTTTGCGCGGCGAGATATTAACCCCTGACAGCGCATCGATAATAAAATGAACATGACGTTGCCGCGAAGATGACGCTCGGGAAGTACCAGCTCACCGTGGCCCGCGGCGCCGTCGAGGTTTTGCGACAGGGCATCGATGACCTGGAGGAAGCCCATCGGGCGGTCGCCGAGGCGCTCGTGCAGCATCCCGATTGCGAGGTCCGATTGAACCCAGGGAGACGCGGTACTGATTTCGGCGGCGCCGGCGCGATCGAGCTGAAACCGATGCTGGCCGGGTCGCGAAGCGGAGACCACAGGCAATCGATTAAAATGATCGGAGAATTGCTCTTAATTGTTCTGGTTTTTTTTGCAGGTCCGGGTTTCTCCATGGCGCGTGAAGGGATTCATCGAAAAGACGTTGGACCAGCGGCGGTCGATGGAAACGGCCCTCGCCGATCTTCTCGCGGAATATCAGCGCAAGCCGAGACCTGAATTAGCCCGGACAATCGAGCTACTTCGGGCCGAGTTAGAATTCAGGAAACGGCCCGTCGAGCCTTCCTAGGCGGTCCCGGGTAGGTGGGCGTCTTCGTGCCGCCGCTCGCGCTGGGCGACCAGGCGCTCGGCCTCGGTCTTGGTGATATGCTTTTAATCAACACCGCCTCGCAGAAGCGATCGATCTGGCGGTCGTCGTAACCTTGCGGCGTGCGGCAGCCATCGGCATAGGCGATCGCGGCATCCCACACTCCCTGCCGCGCGAGCGCCTCGGCTCCGAAGCGGTGCCAGTGCCACCACCTCATTCGCGCGCACGCCAGCAGCTCGATCAAATCGCGATATCGCCCAGCCTCGAGTAGAGAGGACAGACAAATCGCCGTGCCGATGACGTGACC
>DATCQF010000572.1:0-4298 GCA_036569735.1 Allostellaceae bacterium
CCCAATCCCGCTCCTGGAGTTGCCCAGCCGGCTGCCGCGCGATCGGCGGCCGCGCCACCCCCGGCAGTGCCGGGAATGCAGCACGCGGCGGCGGTAGAAGTGAACGCGGCCGGCGACCCCGCTGCCGGCCAGAAGGTGTTCCGCAAGTGCCAGGCGTGCCATTCGCTCGACGCCGGCAAGAACATGATCGGACCGAGCATGGCGGGCATCATCGGCCGCAAGGCGGGGACCCAGCCGGGGTTCCTCTATTCGCCGGCGATGAAGGGCGCCGATATCAGCTGGACGCCGCAGACCCTCGCCGCCTACCTCACCGACCCGCAAAAGACCATTCCGGGCAACCGCATGCCGTTTCCCGGGTTGAAGTCCGAGCATGACCGCGACGACGTCATCGCGTTCCTCGTCCAGGCGGCCGGCGGTGCGTCCGCTACGGCATCCCGCGCCCCGCCCGCAACGCCCCCGCAGCCGCCCGCACCCGCCGGCAATCAACCCGCTGCCGCCGTGCCGCCGCCGCCGGTATCGCACGGCATGCCGGACATGCCGGATGTCAAGTACACGCTGCGGTCGGGGATCGCCGAGGGCCGGATGGTCTTTCTCGGCGTCGCAGGGGCTATCGACGGGCAGATCAACCCAGTGCTGAGCGCGGCCGAAGGGCAGATTGTCCAGGTAACCCTGATCAATGGCGAGGGGGCCGAGCATGATGTCGTCTTTCCCGACCAGAAGACCCAATCCTTGCGGGTGACCGGCAAGGGCGCCAGCACGACGATCGCGTTCCGCGCCGAGCAGGCGGGAGACTACCTCTATTTTTGCAGCGTCCCGGGGCACCGCCCCGCCGGCATGTAGGGCAAGTTCATCGTCACCCCGAAGCCGCCGGCGGAAACCGTCGCCTATGCCGACATCTCGCGCGAGGCCACCGACCTGCCGGGACCGATCGGCAGGCGCGAACCGCAGACCATCCGTGTCGACCTTGTCGCCGTCGAATTGGAGGGGCGGCTCGCCGAAGCCACGACGTTTGGCTATTGGACCTTCAACGGCAAGGTGCCGGGGCCGTTTCTCAGGGTGCGGGTCGGCGACCGGGTCGAGGTCCACATGAAGAATTCGGCCGACAGTTCGATGGTGCACTCGGTCGATTTCCACGCCGCGACCGGCCCGGGCGGCGGCGCCGCCGTGCTCCAGGTCAATCCGGGCGACGAGAAAACCATGACCTTCAAGGCCCTGGTCCCCGGGCTCTACGTCTACCATTGCGCGACGCCGATGGTGGCCGAGCACATCGCCAACGGCATGTACGGGCTGATCCTCGTCGAACCCGAGGACGGCCTCCTGACGGTCGACCGCGAATTCTACGTTATGCAGGGCGAAATCTATACCGACGCCGCTTTCGGCCAGCACGGCAGCCAGGAATTCAGCGTCGAGAAGCTGTTGGCCGAGCGTCCCGAATATTTTGTCTTCAACGGCGCGGTCGGGGCCCTGACCCTGCTCCATCCGCTGCACGCCAATGTCGGCGAGAGCGTGCGCATCTTCTTCGGCGTCGGCGGCCCGAACCTGCATTCGGCGTTTCATGTGATCGGCGAAATTTTCGACAAGGCCTATAATCTCGGCGGCGTCTTGAGCCCGCCGCTGCGCGGCATCCAGACGATCACCGTTCCCCCGGGCGGCGCCGCGATCACCGAGTTCACGCCGCAGGTCCCGGGCAATTATCTGCTCGTCGATCACGCCTTGGCGCGCGTCGAACGCGGGCTTGCCGGGACCCTGATCGTGGGGGGTAATCCGAACCCCGAAATCTACACCCCGGCGTCCGGCGCTCCGCCCGGCGCCCCTGGTGCCGCGGGGCATTAAAAAAAACGCCCCCGGTTTCCCGGGGGCGCTTCGCATTCAGATGAAAGCCGGTTAGGCGGCCTTCTGCTCGGTCACCTGCGGCCGCGATTGGGCTTCGACCGTGCCGATCTTGACCGTGCGCGGCTTCATCGCCTCGGGAACCTCGCGCACCAGGTCGACATGGAGCAACCCGTTGTCGAGGTTCGCGCCGGTCACCTTGAGGTGGTCGGCCAGGCTGAAGCGCCGCTCGAAGGCGCGCCGGGCGATGCCGTGATGCAGGTAGCGGCCGTTCTCGTCGTCCTTCTGCGCCTTGCCGGTCACGATCAGCGTGTTCTCGTGCACGGTGATGTCGAGTTCGCCCTGCGCGAACCCGGCCACCGCCATCGTCAGCCGATAAGCATCCTCACCGGTCGTTTCGATGTCGTAGGGCGGGTAGGCCTGAGCCGTGCTGTCGACCCGGTTCGCCGTATCGACCAGGCGGGCCAGCCGATCAAAGCCGATCGTCGAACGGAACAGCGGTGTGAAATCAAAGCGATCCATGACCATATCCTCCAGTGAGCAACATGGGATAAGGCACCCGCCCGAGGGCCGGGGCCAGTCGTCTATGCGGGGTCCCAACAGTGGCGACCACGCAGATGTTAGGTAGTTACTCGGGTGCTCCGTTCAAGGGGGCCTCAGTACTCGGCGCCTGCAGCGCCCGCCTCAAGCGCTCACCTTGAGGGGAGGAATTACTGCTTGCGCTCGAAGCCCTGGAAGCGCCGGTTGAAGCGGGCGAGTTGTCCGCCGGTATCGAGCAGGCGCTGCTGCCCGCCGGTCCAGGCCGGGTGCGATTTCGGGTCGATTTCGAGGCGCAGCGTGTCGCCGGCCTTGCCGTAGGTCGAGCGCGTCTCATAGGTGGTGCCGTCGGTCATCACGACCGTGATGTCGTGATAATCCGGGTGAATGCCTTCCTTCATCGCGCGAACCTTTGGCTAAGCCATCTGGCGAGGCCGGTATATAGCGGCGGCGCCGCGCTGCCGCAACCGGGTCAAGCGTCGTGCGCGAGGTATTCCATCGCTGCCTTGACGGCGCCCTGCCCGTGCGGCACGCCGGCGAGGTCGAGCGCCATCTCTACCGCGGCGATCGTGCCGAGCAGCATCGGCTCGTTCAAATCACCCAGATGGCCGATCCGGAACACCCGGCCCTTCAAGCGGTCGAGACCGCCGCCCAATGACACGTTGAACCGGTCGAGCGCGGTCTGCCGCACCCGATCGGCATCCGACCCCTCGGGCACCAGGATTGCGGTCACCGTGTTGGACTGCGCGCCCGGGTCCATGGCGTAGACCTCCGGCCCGTCATTCTGGCGCCACGCCCGCACCGCGCGGCGGGTCGCCTCGGCAAGCCGGTGATGGCGGGCGAAGACGTTGTCGAGCCCCTCCTCCTCCAGCATGCGCAATGCCTCCTGCAGGCCAAAGAAAAAATGCACCGGCGCGGTGCCGTTCCAGTAGGCCTGCGAACTCTCGCCGAGGAGGCGCTTCCAGTCCCAATAGACCCGCGGCAATTTGGCCGTCGCGGCGGCGGCCAGCGCCTTGGCGCTGATCGCGGTAAAGGCCATCCCGGTCGGCAGCATCAGGCCCTTCTGCGAGCCGGCGACAACGACATCGACGCCCCACTCGTCGGTGCGGAAATCCATCGACGCGAGGGACGAGATCGTGTCGACGAGGAAGAGCGCGGGATGCTTCGCCGCATCGATCGCGCGGCGCAGCGCGGCGACCGGGTTGATGACCCCGGTCGAGGTCTCGCAATGCACCAGGAGCACGGCCTTGATGCGATGCTCCTTGTCCTCGCGCAGCCGGGTTTCGAGGCGGGCCGGTTCGCACGGGCGGCGCCAGTCATTGGCCAGGGTCTCGACCTCGATCCCGAAGGCTTCGCCGCGCATCCCCCAGTTCAGCGAGAAAAAGCCGCTTTCGACGACCAGCACCTTGTCACCCGGGGAGAACAGATTGACCAGCGCCGCCTCCCACGCCCCGTGCCCGGTGGCGGCATAGGCGAGGATCGTCTGTTCGGTTTTGAAGATCCGTTTGAGCGCGGCAAAGCATTCCTCGGAAATGGCGCGGAATTGTGCCCCAGTGAAATCGATCGAGCCGCGATCCATCGCCCGCAGGATGCGCTCCGGGATGTTGGTCGGTCCCGGGTTCATGAAGAAATGCGTGCCGTGCGCCATGTTGTCTGAGCCTTTGTCCGCCCGCGCCATCCCGCCACCGGGTGCGGAGCAACATAAATAGTCGCTCGCGCCGGGATGGCAATCTCGGGGAGTCCGCACCTCAGCGGCCGGTAACGAGCCCGTCGATCAGCGCATCCAGCTTCGGGGCCAGCCGGGCATAGCCGAGCGCGCTGACATGCAGCCGGTCGGGCGAGATCTCCGGGGTCAGCCGGCCCTCGGGATCGAGCAGTTCGCCGCCGATATCGGCATAGACGACCGCGCCGTTATCGCCGCAGCGCTGGAT
>DATCQF010000573.1:0-2251 GCA_036569735.1 Allostellaceae bacterium
ATAGCGAGCGCCACACGCCGTGTACCCGGCCGGGCACGCGGCAGCGGGGACGCTTGCGGCCAGAAGCTGCACAATCGCGATCATGGCAATCAGTGCGAGGCGCATCGGTTCCTCCCAGCAGGTGCTGTACGTTTACCGGCACCATTCTAGGGAGGATGCAGCTATTCCTTTGTGAGGGTGCTCACACGGTTAAAATCTTTTGTGGCGGAGGACACCCCAATCTGTTTGCGCGATGTCAATCTCCACCCCGGCGTGCGATGAATTCGAGGGTCGCGGCGGCGCTTGGATCGGCGTGGGTGGCGGCGACGTGGTAGGAGTTGCCGGGGAGGACGACGAGCTCGGACCCTTTGATCTGCTCCTGCCAGGCGCGCATGTCGGCGACCGACCCCAATCCGCTATCCTCGGTGGTGATGACCAGGGTCGGGCAGCTGATCTTCGGGATGTCGGCGCGGATGTCGGCGCAGGCGATCGTCCCCATAAAGCCGATCTGGGTCGAGACCGCGGTGCGGGCCATGTATTTGCACCAGAATTCGAAGCCCTCCGGCGGGAACGCGCTGCCGAGCCGGTTGGCCATGTTCTGCCGCGCCCAGTATTCGACCCCATGCTCCTCGAACATCCGGACGGTTGCGGGCACGCTTTCGGCGGCCCCCGGGCGCAGCGGCGGCGGCGAGCCGACGACGGTCAGGGTCTTGAGGCGCTCGGGCCGGCGCGCGGCAAAGGCGCGGGCGACGGTGCCGCCGATCTTGGCCCCGACCAGGTGAAAGCGGTCGATCCCGAGATGGTCCATCAGCAGGCAGAAATCCTCGACCAGCCGGTCGAGCGTCCAGGGGTAGTCGCGCGGCATCGCCGTCGACTGGCCGAACCCGCGCATGTCGGGCCGCACCACGCGGTACTGCCGGGCCAGCTTGGGGACCCAGCCCCACCACGCGAGGCCGCTCTCGGCGTTGCCGTGCAGCAAGAGGATGGTCTCGGGCTTCAGCCACGGGTCGGTGAAATCGTCGACCTCGTAATGCATGTCGAGATCGGGCGACGGGCGGAAATTCGGCATTTTGCGTCTCCCTCTAAGCGGCTAATCCCCGGTTTCCATCGGCAGGCTGGCGTCGTTGGACCATTCCGACATCGAGGCGTCGTAGAGCCGCACGTCGGGGTGCCCGAGCATGACGAGGGCAAGCGCATCGGCGCTCGCCGCGATGCCGCCGCCGCAATAGGTGATGACGTGCGCCATGTCGAAGGCGCCGACCGCGGCGAATTTGGCGCGCAGCTGCGGCGCCGGGAGAAAGGCGCCGGTCGCCGGATCGATCAGCGCGGCGGCCGGCACGTTGACGCTCTTCGCGATCCGGCCGGGCCGGCCATACACCGTGCCGCCGGTGCCGCTATGCTGCGCCGCCGAGAGGGCGTTGATCGTGCAGGTGGCAGGTTCGCCGATGGCGCCGAGCACCGCTTCCTTGCCGACCATCAGCTTGCGGTCCTCGCGCACGGTGAATGTCGCGGCCGGCCGTGACGGCGCCGGGCCGATCTCGACCGGGCGGCCCTCGCGCGCCCATTTCTGAAACCCGCCGTTGAGCACCGCGGCATTGTCGAAGCGGTAATTGCGTAGCATCCACCATATCCGCGTCGCCCATTGCGGGTTGGTGGTGCTGTAGAGAATAACGCGGCTGCGGTCGCCGACGCCAAACCGGCCCATCGCCGCGGCGAAATCCTCGGCGCTCGGCAGCATGAAGCGCAGTTTCGGGTGCGGCGCCGAGAGGTCCGCCTGGAGGTCGATATACTGGGCGCCGGGGATGTGGCCCTTCTCGAAATCCTCGCGCCCGGGCTTCACCGTGTAGCCGATGTCGGGGTTCGCAATCAGGTGGATCGTGCAATCGAGGACGCGCAATTCGGGGTCGTCGAGGTGCGCCGCGAGCCACTCGCTCTCGACCAGAAACTCGGGATGGGCAAAGCCGTCACCTGCGCCGCTCATATCCGCCTCCATTGTCGTCCCCCGATCGTGCCTCCCGGCCGGCGCCGGAGGCAAGCGCGCCGTGCTATGATTGCCGGGCGGCGAGGCGGTTCTCGTGCACCTGCAGGTGGCAATAGGCGGCGCGCAGCAACGGCGTGTCGATATCGAGGCCGCGGGCGCGGCGCAGCATGTCGCCGACGACCCATTCGGCCTCGGTGCGCCGTCCGGCTTCCAGATCCTGGCGCATCGAGGGGCTGTTGATGCTGCCGCGCTCGGTCAGCATCGCCTGGACGCGCTCGCGGCTTTCGGGCC
>DATCQF010000574.1:0-2794 GCA_036569735.1 Allostellaceae bacterium
GAAATGCACCTTCGCCGACCCTGTCGGGTTTGGCCAGGGCGGGCCGGCGCGCTTGAAGGCGATCGCGTTTCGCGTCGCCGAGACGCCGCTCGGCGAGTTTCTCGGCGCCGCGCGCGGCCGCGCGATCCATGTCGCCGGCCATCTGCGGCGCGACGCCTATCGCGGCGGCGACGCGGTCCAGCTGGTGATCGACGACGCCGCCCCGGTGGACTGATTGCGCTAGAGAAGCGCGCGGATGCGCTCGGCGATCTCGGCGATATGGGCATGGTCACCGGGCTTTGGATCCCAGTTTATCGCCACCCCGTCATTGAGGCGGCGGGGGAACACATGCAGGTGGAAATGCGCCACCGACTGCCCGGCCCCGACGCCGTTCGCCTGGATCAGGTTGAGACCGTCGGGTTTGACCGCCTGGTTGACCGCCTTGGCCACCCGGGCGGTGGTGCGCGCGGCGGCGGCGAAAGCTTCCGGCGCGATCTCGAACACATTCGGGTAATGGGCCTTGGGGATCACCAGGCAATGCCCGTCATGGACCGGATTGATGTCCATGAAGGCGAGCGTGTCCTCGTCCTCGAACAGCTTGAAGCACGGCACGGTGCCGGCGACGATCTTGCAGAAGATGCAGTCGGGGTCTGTAATCATCGCTGGCTCCCTCGCGGACATGCGTCGCCACAAGGGCTCTTTTATCGCCGCTTCCCCTGGTCTGCCAGAGCGGCGGATCCGATATTGGGACCGCATTGCCGGCGAAAGCCGGTATCCATGGCGGAAATGGGTCCGGGATGACAATGAGGGTGGATATGAACGGCGCGATGGGCGAGCGCGACGTCTTGATCGTCGCCGATCCGCAGCTCGATTTCTGTCCGGGGGGCGCGCTCGCGGTGCCGCGGGGCGACGAGATCGTGCCGGCGGTCAACCGGCTGGCGCGGCGCTTTCACCACGTGATCCTGACCCAGGACTGGCATCCCGCGGAGCATGCCTCGTTTGCCAGCGCCCATCCCGGACGGCGGCCATTCGAGACGATCGAGGTTGAATACGGCCCGCAGACGCTGTGGCCCGACCATTGCGTGCAGGGCACACCGGGCGCGTTGTTCCATCCCGGGCTCGACATCCCGCAGGTCGAATTGGTGATCCGCAAGGGCTACCGCGCCGCCATCGATTCGTATTCGGCGTTTCGCGAGAACGACCGGAAGACGCCGACCGGGCTCGCCGGCTATCTGCGCGAGCGCGGGTTCGAACATGTGACGGTGTGCGGGCTGGCCAGCGATTTCTGTGTGTTCTTTTCGGCGATCGACGCGCGCGCGGCCGGTTTCGAGACCGCGGTTGCGCTCGAGGCCAGCCGCGCGATCGACGTCGACGGCTCGCTCGGCCGGGCGCTCGCGGCGATGCGCGAAGCCGGGGTGGTGCTGCTCGACTGACCTAATCGTCATTCCCGCGAAAGCGGGAATCCAGGGCCGCGTGACGGAGTAGTCGCCCTGGGCCCCCGCTTTCGCGGGGGTGACGGAGGTTTTCCGACGGTTACACCCGGCGGGGGAGGGGGCGGCGCTCGACCTGGAAGGTCGGCGCACCGCGGCGCAGCGGGCGGCGCACGACCTCGAAATCACGGCGCGGCGGCGGTTCCAGGTCCGGCGTGCCTTCACGCGCCAGCTGGCTTTGCGCCACCGGACTTTGCACGGGGCGTGGAGCGGCCTCGCCGGTGTGCTCCGTCATTCGGTATAGCGTCTCGGCGGCGGGCTCCGGCATCCGGCGCGGGGGAGCGGCGGCGGCGTGCGACACTCCGTTCGGCGTTGCGGCGCGGAAGCCCGGGCGGCGCGGCCGTGCGTCGGGCGACTTCTTGGCACGTTCGCGTGGCTTTACATTGAGCTTGCAGCCGTCGATCTCGCTGCCGTCGAGCGCGGTGATCGCCTGGGCCATGGCGCGTTCGGTCGCGATGTCGACAAAACCATAGCGCAGCCGCGCCCCGGTCGAGGGATCGCGCGCCACCGCGGCGGTCAGTACGATGCCGAACGGATCGAACGCCTCGGCCAGCCGCTCATCCGAGAAACCCGGCGGCAGATTGCCGACGAACACATTCCCCTTGTTATGGCGTACCCACATACCATCCGCCTCTCACGGCACTGAAACTGGTTTTTTCGAACGTTGCGGCGGCGGCCTCGCCGCGTCAACTCGCCGAACCGATATGGCACTGCATTGCTGCATTGCAATGACAACTCCGGGACAACGCGGGGGGCCGAAATAGCGCAAGCATTGGGCCGGGGGCCGCCGGTGAGTCAGCATCGTCGGAGGTGAACACCGGGAGGCAAACATGATCCCGCGCGAGCGCGCACCATTCTCGGCGATCGTCGATCGGCCGCCATTGAAGCTCCCGGGCGGCGCCCGGCTCGTCGTGTGGACCATCGTCAATCTCGAATTCTGGGACATTTCGCGGGCGATGGCGCGCCAGGTATTGCCGGCGCCAACGGGGCAGGTGCTGCTGCCCGATGTGCCGAACTGGTCGTGGCACGAATACGGGATGCGCGTCGGGGTATGGCGCTTTTTCGAGCTGTTCCAACGGCTTGGCATCCGCCCGACGCTATCGATCAACGCCCGCGTCTGCGAGGATTACGGGCGCGTCGCCGGTGCCGCGCGAGAGGCCGGCTGGGAGTTCATGGGCCACGCTTACGAGCAGATGCCGATCCACCGGGTCGACGACCAGAAGGCGATGATCGAGCGCTCGGTCGCTATCCTCGAAGGCTTCACCGGAGAGAAACCGGTCGGCTGGCTCGGCCCGGGGCTGACCCAGACCGAGGACACCCCGAGT
>DATCQF010000575.1:0-6230 GCA_036569735.1 Allostellaceae bacterium
GCCGCGCCGAAGTGAAGACCGCCAGCGCGATCGCTCAGAGGCAATAGGTCCGCAACGGCGGAAACCCGTTGAACCCGACCGAGGCGTAGCTCGCCGTGTAGGCGCCGGTCGACAGGATCTCGACCTTGTCGCCGACTGCGAGATCCAGGGGCAGCCGGTACTCGGTGCGCTCGTAAAGGATGTCGGCGCTGTCGCAGGTCGGCCCGGCGATGATCACCGGCCCCGCGGGACCCGAACGCCCGGGCGCCTGGATGCGGTACCGGATGCATTCGCCCATCGTTTCGGCGAGCCCGTTGAACTTGCCGACATCGAGGTAGACCCAGCGCTTACCCTCGCCGTCGCCCTTGTCGGAAATCAGGATGACCTCGCTCTGGATGAGCCCGGCATCTCCGACCAGCGAGCGCCCGGGTTCGACGATGATCTCGGGCAGGCGGTTGCCGAAATGATGGGTCAAGGCGTCGGTGACCGCCTGGGCATAGCGCTCGATCGAGGCGACCTCGCCCTGGTAGCGCGCCGGGAACCCGCCGCCGATATTGACCATCCGCAGGTTGATGTCGGTTGCGGCGAGCAGGGTGAACATGCGCGCGACCGCCCCGATGGCGCGGTCCCATTGCCCGAGATCGGTCTGCTGCGAGCCGACATGGAACGACACGCCATAGGGGTCGAGCCCGAGCCGGCGGGCCTCGGCAAGCAGCCCGACGGCCATTTCCGGGGTGCAGCCGAACTTGCGCGACAGCGGCCAATCCGCTCCCTCGCACGAGACCAGAATGCGGCAGAACACGCGCGCGCCGGGCGCCTGGCGTGCCAGCTTTTCGAGTTCGCCGGCGCTGTCGAAGGCAAAAAGCCGCACCCCCGCCTGATAAGCGAAGGCGATGTCCTTTTCCTTCTTGATCGTATTGCCGAAGGACAGCCGCTCGGCCGTGGCGCCGTTGCCGAGGCACAGCGCGATTTCGGCGGGGCTGGCGACGTCGAAATTCGAGCCTTTTCGCGCCAGCATGGCGACGATCTCGGGCGCCGGGTTGGCCTTTACCGCGTAGTAGATGCTGGCAACCGACAAATATCGCGATAACAGCTCATAAGCCTCGGCGATCAGGTCGAGATCGACGACGAGGCACGGGGTCTCGGGCGAATGTTCGGTGAGGAATTGCGCAATCTTGGTGTTCATGGCCCGGGCTACCTTCCCGAAAAGCGGCTGAGCGCAAGCGGTTCTGGAATGGGTATCGGCAGATGCCGATCTCCCCCGCCGCCCGGCAGGGGAATGCCCTCGGAGCAACCCGAGGCGAACCGTAACGACGCCGGCGGGCTCGGCCCTATGGCCGTGCCGCGGCGTTCTCTCTTAGCTCAGACTGCTTGGTTCGATAGCCCGTCCGCCCCGCCCACGCAGACGGGTGCCGCGCAGAACGGCGTCAGGACAGGGCGCTACGGCCCTCACCGGGACTGCAACCATATCGACCTCCCTCTCGGGACCGGCCCCACGAAAGCTGGGACGGCCGGACTGCCAAAAAGGACGCGTTACGTCGTTGCATAACCACCATGGGCCATAGGCACGTGCGAGTGCGTCAACGGGCGGATAGATACGCCGCAATCCTGCGAATGCAAGCGGAAATCGCGGCCGGTTTGCGATGCCGCGCCAGGCGCGCCGGCCGGCTTGCGCGGCGCGGTCGAGAGGTCGCCAATCCAAGCGTGGTGAATTGCCGGGAACAGCGCGTTAAGCTGAGCAGAGCATCCACCGCGGCGCCGTCCGGTTATCGCCGGGCGCGAAGCTCTCTTACGGCGCCGTGCGCAGCGGGATCGCGCCGAGAAATCGCCCGGTGGCAAGATCGATGATGACGAGCCGGCGATTGCCGTCCGGGAGCACGAGGTCGATGACCAGGCGATCGCTGCCCGTGCTCATGGTCTCGATTCGCGCGCCCGCCGGCAACTCGATCGGGGAAGCGGCAAAGGGCGGCGCGGACGTCCCTGCCCCGCCCCGCGACAGCCGGCCGGCGATCACGACAACAAGGGCTGCGACCCCGGCGAGGATCATCACCCCCATGACGACGACCAGGATTTTCAGCGCGCGCATGGGGTCAGCGCCGCGGTTCGCGGCCGCGAGGAGCGGACATGCAAGCTGAGCGTCCGTCGGTGCCCGAGTCGCCCGGGGGCCCGCAGGCAGTGCCGCCGCCCGGAGAGCGCCGGATCGAAGTCACCATCGCCCCGAGCGATGGCGGCGTCCGCCTCGACCGCGCGCTGCAACGCCAGCTCCCCGAGCTGTCGCGCACCCGCCTCAAGCAGCTGATCCTCGATGGCCGGGTCGTCAGCGCCGGCCGGGTGCTGCGCGACCCGGCACAGCGCGCCAGCGCGGGCGCCAGCGTTGTCGTCATGCTCCCCGAACCGGAGGAGCCGACCCCGGCGGCGCAAAGGATCGCGCTCGACATATGCTTCGAGGACGAGCAGCTGATCGTCATCGACAAGCCGGCCGGCATGGTGGTCCATCCGGCTCCCGGCAATCTGGAGGGCACCCTCGTCAACGCGCTCCTCGCGCATTGCGGCCCGAGCCTTGCCGGGATCGGCGGGGTGCGCCGGCCCGGCATCGTGCATCGCCTCGACAAGGACACAAGCGGCCTCCTCGTCGCCGCCAAGACCGAGACGGCGCATCGCGCATTGTCGCACGATTTCGCGGCGCGCCGGATCGCGCGGGCCTATAGCGCCTTTGTCTGGGGCGTGCCGGCGCCGGCGGCCGGCGAGATTGCCGGCAATATCGGGCGGAGCACCGTCAACCGCAAGAAGATGGCGGTGGTGGCGGACACCAGGGGCCGGGTGGCGGTGACCCGCTACCGGGCCGAGCGGCGGTTCGGCGCCGGTGTTGGGGTGGCGGCGCTCGTCGAGTGCCGCCTGCTGACCGGGCGGACCCATCAGATCCGGGTGCATCTCGCGCATATCGGCCATCCGCTGATCGGCGACCCGGCCTACGGCACGCGTGCCGGACGCGCCCAGGTACGGTTTGGGCCGCATGCCGGAGAGGTCGCCGCGGCAATCGCCGGCTTTCCGCGCCAGGCCCTGCACGCAAGGCTGCTCGGCTTCACCCATCCGGCCACCGGCGAGGAGCTGACCTTCGAGAGCCCGCTCCCCACCGACATGGCAGGGTTGCTCTCCAATTTAGAGCGACTTTAAACTGGACAAATCGTGACCATATAGGTAAGGCTTTCGGGCCGAGGCGGATTACGCCGTGGATCAGCCGCCCGATCCGCGCGTTCGCCATAACACGGCATCCATCGGAGCAAGATTAAGCAATGGCCACGGTTTCGGTTCCGTCAATTTCCGGCGAGGGAAACCTGACGCGGTATCTCCAGGAGATCCGCAAGTTCCCGATGCTGGAGCCGGACGAAGAGTACATGCTCGCCAAGCGCTGGAAGGAGGGCGAGGACTCCGAGGCCGCGCATCGCCTCGTCACCAGCCATCTGCGCCTCGTCGCCAAGATCGCGATGGGCTATCGCGGCTATGGGCTGCCGCTGTCCGAGCTGATCTCCGAGGGCAATGTCGGCATGATGCAGGCGGTCAAGCGCTTCGACCCCGATCGCGGGTTCCGCCTCGCGACCTATGCGATGTGGTGGATCCGCGCCGCGATCCAGGAATACATCCTGCATTCCTGGTCGCTCGTAAAGATGGGCACCACCGCGGCGCAGAAAAAGCTGTTCTTCAACCTGCGCAAATTGAAGGGCCAGCTGCAGGCGATGGAGGAAGGCGATCTGTCGCCCGAAAACCTGCGCAAGATCGCGACCGAACTCGACGTGCCCGAGGCCGACGTCGTCAGCATGAACCGGCGGCTCGCCAGCCCCGATCATTCGCTGAACGCGCCCCTGCGCAGCGACAGCGAGGGCGAATGGCAGGATTGGCTGGTCGACGAAAGCGAGAGCCAGGAAACCATGCTCGGCGAGCGCCAGGAGCTCGGCCTGCGGCGCGATCTCCTCGAAAAGGCGATGACCCACCTCAACGAGCGCGAGCGCCACATCCTGACCGAGCGGCGGCTCAAGGAAAACCCGACGACCCTCGAGGATTTGTCGCAGCAATACGGCATCTCGCGCGAGCGGGTCCGCCAGATCGAGGTGCGTGCCTTCGAGAAGCTGCAAAAGGCGATCAAGGCCGCCGCCATCGAGCGCCGGCTGATCACGCACTAACCTTGTCGTTGCGTCATTCCGGGGCGGCCCAAAGGGCCGAACCCGGAATCCAGGAACACACATCTCTGGTCTGGCATCTGGATTCCGGGTTCGCCGCGGCGCGGCGCCCCGGAATGACAAATACCTACGACGGGTCGAGCTCGGTATCCCAGTAGAGATAATCGCGCCAGCTTTCGTGCAGGTAGTTGGGCGGGAAGGCGCGGCCGTTGTCCTGCAGCATAAAGGTCGTCGGCTGGACCGGGCGCTGCCGCGGATAAAGCCCGCTCTGCTTGGGAAGCCGGTTGCCTTTCAACAGGTTGCAGCCGCCGCAGGCGGTGACGACATTGCTCCACACCGTGGTGCCGCCCTTCGAGCGCGGCACGACGTGGTCGAAGGTCAGCTCGTGCGAGGGATGCGGTCGCCCGCAATACTGGCATGTGAAGCGGTCGCGCAGGAACACGTTGAACCGGGTGAAGGCCGGATTGCGCGCCGCCTGGACAAATTCCTTGAGGGCAATGACGCTCGGCAGGCGCATCTCAAAGGAGGGGCTGCGGACATAGGCGTCGTAATGATCGACGATGTAGACGCGCTCGAGAAACACCGCCTTCACCGAATCCTGCCACGACCACAACGATAGCGGGAAATAGCTGAGCGGGCGGAAATCCGCGTTGAGCACCAGGGCTGGACAGCTGTCGGGCGAACTCGCCACCGATCGACCTTTCGTTACCCTCGCGCGCCTGCATTAGCAGGCGGACATGACAATTTGATAGCGGATCGGCCGCGCGCCGACAAGCTTTCGCGGCACCTTCCGCTACCCATCGCGATTTTCCGCGCGAAACGCGCTACCGATTGACAGGGCGGGACCGCCGACCCCGGCATGGCAGACCGCCCCTTGAACAAGGTGGGCCTCGTCGAGTTCGGCGAGTAACCTCTATCCCTCCTCGACGCTGATCGTGCACAACCGATGGGAGATCCGCCATGCAATCATCGCCGCATATCGAGAAACTGGCTCCGGAGCTGGACAAGATCATCTCGACGTCGGAGCCGATCCAGCATCTGGCCGATGGCTTTGGCGGGGCCCAGGGTCCGGCCGAGGGACCGCTGTGGTGGAAGGAAGGCGGCTATCTCCTGTTCAGCGACATCCACAACAACAAGCGGATGAAGTACGAGCCGGGCAAGGGCGTATCCTTGTTCCTCGAACCGACCAACCGGGCCAACGGCCTGACCCGCGACCTCCAGGGCCGGGTGATCGCCTGCGAGCACGACAGCCGGCGGGTCACCCGCCAGGAGCTTGACGGCAGCATCACCGTCGTTGCCAACAGCTTTCAGGGACGCCGGCTCAACCGGCCCAACGATGTCGTCGTCAAGTCGGACGGCTGCATCTATTTCACCGACCCGTGGACCAGCCCCGCCGCTCCCGAGCAGTGGGACCAAACCTTTTCCGGCGTCTACCGCGTCACCCCGGACCTCGGCACGATGAGCCTCCTCGTCGGCGATTTCGTGATCCCCAACGGCCTCGCCTTCTCGCCCGACGAGACGCTGCTCTACATCAACGATTCCCGCCGCGGGCATATTCGCGCCTTCGAGTTGATGCCGAACGGCATGCTGGCGAAACACACCGACCGGGTGTTTGTCGATCTGCGCGGCGACGAATCCGGCGTCCCCGACGGGATGAAGGTCGATGTCGAGGGCAACGTCTATTGCGGCGGGGCGGGCGGCCTGTGGATCATCGATCCCCACGGCAAAAAGCTCGGCCGCATCGCGCACGGCGCCCCGGCCACCACCAACCTCGCGTTTGGCGGCGACGACTGGAAGACGCTCTATTTCACCAGCCGCAACCACCTCGGCTCGGTCAAGGTGAAGATCCCCGGGATCCCGGTGCCGGCCGCAAAAAAGTAAACGCATCCCAGGGTCGCCGACGACAAGGGGCCGATCCCGGACCGGGTCGGCCCCGCCCCGCGACCGCGCCGGCAAACCGATGCCAGCTGCCGACACAATACCGCCCGCGCTCGCCACCGGGAGCACCGTGCGCCAGCTCGCCGCGGGGGAAAGCCTGTTCAACCAGGGCGACCGGGCCGTCGCGATCTACCAGGT
>DATCQF010000576.1:0-9475 GCA_036569735.1 Allostellaceae bacterium
GAGCCACCCTCTCCCGCGGTGCGGGAGAGGGGTTTTGCGGCGGTACCGATCTCCAGATGTGGGCCAACTTCTACAAGCCCGCCTAGACGCGTCCCCACAGACGCTGCGAGGCGATCTGTGCGCCCTCGGCCATCGCGTGCAGTTTCTTGAACGAGATGTCGGGGTCGAGCTTGCCGTAGCCGGCGAAGGTGCCGAAGCCGCAATCCGAACCGGCCATCACCCGTTCGCGCCCGACGATGTCGGCGAAGCGGCAGAGCCGCTCGGCGACCAGCTCGGGATGCTCGACGTAATTGGTCGAGGTGTCGAGGACGCCGGCCACCAGGATCTTCTCGTCGGGCAGCTTGACGTCCTTCCACACCGCCCATTCGTGGGCGTGGCGCGGGTTGGCCGCCTCGATGACCAGCGCCATCGGCTTTGCCTTGACGAGGATCGGCGCGACCTTGGCGAAATCGATGTCGTGGTCGTGCGGCCCCTCGTAATTGCCCCAGCAGATGTGGATGCGGCAGCGATCGGCCGGGATGTCGCGCAGCGCGTGGTTCAGCGCCTCGACATGGAACGCGGCGCGCTTCAGGAAATCACTTTCGCTCAGATCCTGGAACGAGGTGTGGTGGGCCATCGCGAGGTCGGGGCAATCGAGCTGCAGGACAAACCCGGCATCGACGATCGCCTTGTATTCGTCGTGCATCGCCGCGGCGATGGCTTCGACATAGGCCTCGTGGGTCGGGTAATAGCTGTTGGTCTGGAACACCGGGACGAGGCCCGGCGAGGCCGCGGTCATGAAGCCCTCGACCGCCGAGACATTGGCGAGCGCCGCCTTCAGGTTGGCGAGGTCCTCGGCGAGCGGCTCCGTGTCGCGCACCGCGATCGGGCCGACGCACACCGCGCGCCGCGCGACATTCGACCCGGTCATCCGCTCGTAGGCGGCGTTGAAGTTCGGGTGGTCGCGGGTGTCGAGCCGCGGTTTCGCCGGCTGATGCCCGGCAAACCCCGACAGGCGGTCGACGATGTAGGTCGAATAGCCGGGCTTCGACATCTCGCCGTCGTTGATGACGTCGACGCCGACTTGCGCCTGGCGCCGCACGATGGCGGCGACGGCGTCCCGCGTCAGGCGTGCGAGTTCGGCCTTGTCGTAGGGCTCGCCTGGTCCTTTTTGACCAGCACGGCGCGCAATTCGGGCGGGCGCGGCAGGCTGCCGGTATGGGTGGTCAGAATGCGGTCCTGGCTCGTCTTCATCGTGCTTTCCCCCGCTCTTTATATGACGGGCGGCAGCCTGCGACTCTTCGGCGGCCCCGACAAGCGCAACAACTGCTCCCCGGGGCGCCGGTTAATCGAGGGCGTGGCGGAGCGCGTCAACGTCGTTGCTGCGCTGCGGTTCCACAGAGCCGGACCTGATTGCGTGCCGCCCGAGGCCGCTTCCCTGCGGCGGCCTGCCGCACGAACTTCTGTTAGAAACTTGAATAAACGCAATAATTTTCCCGCTGTGCAATCCATCCCGATGATCCGCGGACTTGATCTCGCAGATCGGCAACCCACCTTGCCGCCTTGTTGCAGTGCAACAATGGCGTAACGACGCATAGGTGTAAGATGAAAGCTTGGTTGTTTGCCGGCGCCGCCATCCTCGTCGCGGCGAGTGCCCTGGCCCCGACGGCCCGGGCCGACGGGCCGCGCGCGTCATCGGAGAACAATTGGCCCGGCATCCGCGATGCCGCCCCGGCGCAATCCGCGCCGCATTACGTGTGGCAGGAGGGTTACGACCACGGCGGCAAGTGGCACGGCCACTGGGTGCTCGTCCGCTAACGCTCTTCCACCCTACGCAAGAGTCCTCTCCCCGGCGTCGCTCATTTGCGCCGGGGAGAGGAGCTTCGGATCAGGTCCGCCCGGTCAGGTCCGGTTGAAGGCCGGCATCACGTCCCGGGCGAACCAGCGCAGCTGCTCGATGAACTCGGCGGGCGGCAGACCCTCGGCCCAGTGGATCATGAAATCTTCGAGCCCGGGGTATTTCGCCTCGATCGATTTGATGCCGTCGATGACCTGGCCTGGTGGACCGCAGAACCACGCCTTCTGCTCGATGCCGTCGTGCAATGAGGGGACCCGCACCGGAGCGCCCGGCGTCCCCCAGGTACGCCCCTCGGCGTCGGCGTAGCGCACAAAGCCGAACGGGGCGAACCATTTGAAGCGCTCGTCATGCGACGGCTCGAGGCGGCGGATCGCCTCCGCCTCGGTGTCGGCGAGGTAGATCCCGGCACCCCAGATCATGTCCTCCCCGAGCTGCGTCGGCCGGTTGTGGCGATGGCAGGCATCGTGGAACGCGCGCACGACATCGTCGAGGATCTTCTCGCCGTTCAAGGTCACCATGGCGTTGAGGCCATATTGTGCCATCATGTCGATGGTGCGGCCGCTGGCGATCGGCATCCAGATCTGGACCGGCAGGTGCCTGGGCCGCGGCACCACGGTGATCTCGGTGAGGTCGTAGCCGCGATAGGGGACCGGCGGCGGGCAGTCGTAATACTTGCCCTTGTGGCGGAACGCCTCCTCGTGGAAGCATTGGAGGAGCAGCTGGAGCTGCTCTTCGAACAGCTCGCGGTTGGCCGCGGCATCGAGCAAGGGCGCCCCGAAGGTTTCGACCTCGCGGGTGTGATAGCCGCGCCCGACACCCATGATCAGCCGGCCGCCGGTCACGATGTCGGCCATCGCGTAATCCTCGGCGAGGCGGATCGGGTGCCACATCGGCAATACGTTGAACGCGCTGCCGATCTTGAGCTGCCGCGTCTGGGTGGCGAGCCACAGCCCCCACTGGATCAGATTGGGGATGCACTCATAGCCTTCGCGCTGGAAATGGTGCTCGGCCGCCCACAGGCAGTAATAGCCCAGCTCGTCCATCACCCGGGCGACCGTGCGCGAGGTCTCGAACACTTCGGAGAGCCGCTCGTTCGAATAGCGCCGGTCGTTGGCCGGCGTGCCGTCGCGCCCGATATTGTCGAGCTCGACCTGGCCGACATAAAGGGCGTGGAACCGTTTGATCATGACGCTACCAAGCCTCCATCAGGGGAAAGCCGTCATTGCGACCCTCGGACGGCCGCCCTGCGGGCGTTCCGGGGGGAAGCAATCTCGTGCAACCATGTTCCGCTACTGTCGAGATTGCGTCGTCGCTCCGCTCCTCGCAATGACAATGAATTTCTGAATGACGTTCGACAATCCAAATCTGCGTCAATCCCGCGCGGCACCCTTGTCCTCGACGAGCGCCTGGGCGATCCCGGCGACCCGGGTCGTCGCCTCGCGCAACAATCGTTTCAGCTCGGGCAACTCCTCTTCGAAGCGGTCGCTCGGGGTGCCGATCAGGATGCCGACGGTGACGCTGCCGTCGGCATTGAAAATGGGCGCCGCCAGCCCGGCCGCCCCCGGCACGGTCTCGCCGAGACTGATCGCAAACCCGTCGCGCCGGATTGCCGCGAGCCGTTCGCGCAGCCGGTCGGGGTCGGTGGTGGTCCGCGGGGTCAGGGGTTCGAGAGGGGTCGAGCCGAGATAGGCGTCGATCCACGCCGGTTCCTGAAAGGCCAGCAGCATCAGACCCCCGGCCGAGGCGTATAACGGGCGGGTCGTACCGGTCGGGACCGTGTAGCGCACCGGGTTGGCGCTATCGATGACGTCGGCATAGGACACCCGCTGCGCCAGGTGGTCGAGCACCACGAGGAAAACCGTCTCGCCGCTGCGCGCTGCCAGATCCTGCAGGATCGGCCGGACAAGGTTGGGGAACCGGCGGATCGCCAGGATGTCGGCCGCGAGGCGGAAGGATTTCGGCCCCAGGCGATAAAGCCCATGCCCGTGCTCCATATAGCCGAGCGCCACCATCGAGCGCAGGATCCCGAGAAGGCTACTCTTCGGCGCGGCGATCGTGGTGCTGAGCTCCGCGAGGCTGACCCCCTCTTCGGATTTGGCGAGCGCCTCGAACAGCTGGACGAGCCGCATCGCGGAGCGGGCAAAGGAGCCGTCCGCCAATGCGGCACTCTCGTCCGGTGGCTGGATGTTCGATGCAGCGCGCACTGTTCCGGTCCTCAAGGGTCCCGATCCCTCCGATTGATTGTCGCGGCACAGTAGGGCCAGCACCCCACCGCTTCAACTCCGCGCAGACCGGGCGCCGCACGAATGCGATCCCGGTGCAATCGCGGCAGACGCCGGCCGCCGCGGCTGCTAGAATTTCGCATCTCATAGAGGAGGAAACGATGGCCACCACGCTCGACGCCGAAACGCGTCCGGATGTGCGGATCGAGGATGTCGAATACCAGCGCCAGGGCGGGCGCGCGCTCCTGGCGCGGCTGTACCGGCCGGCCGGCACGGGACCCTACCCGGCGGTCCTGCAGATCCATGGCGGCGCCTGGGTCCACAAGGACCGCATCGACAATGATTTCATCGCCAAGGCGCTGGCCGAGAGCGGCATCCTCGTCGCCTCGATCGACTTCCGCATGCCGCCCGAGGCGCCGTACCCGACCTCGCTCGCCGACATCAACCTGGCGACCCGCTGGCTGAAGGCGCGCGCGCGCCTCTACGGCAGCCGCCCGGACTGGGTCGGCAGCATGGGCACCTCGAGCGGCGGGCACCAGGTGCTGCTCGCGGCGATGCGCCCCGATGATCCGCGCTACGCCACGCTGCCGCTTGCCGAAGCCCCCGACATCGACGCCCGGGTCGCCTTCGTGATTTCGGGCTGGGGCGTGCTCGACCCGCTGCTGCGCTATCACCTCGCCAAGAAGGCCGGCAACGCCGAATTGGTCGAGAACCACCACGCGTTCTGGGGCACCGAAGCGACAATGAGCGAAGCCAGCCCGCCGGCGATCCTCGACCGCGGCGAAAAGGTCACCCTGCCGCCGGCGCTGGCGTTCGGCGGCGACGCCGACGAGTGGGTCCCCGTTGAAACCATGCATCGCCTGGTCAATGGCTGGCGGCACGCGGGCGGCGAGATCGAGCTGCAGCTCTACCCCGGCGCCAATCACGGCTTCATGACCGGCAAGCCCGACGCCCCCTACGCGCGCCCGGCGATCGAGCGCATGAAGGCGTTCATCCGCAAGCACACCGGCTGATAGAGCTATTACGAGGGTTCAATTTTCATCGCATTCCCGGCGGAAGCCGGGACCCACCCATCCGCTTCCGGAGCGGTTGAAACGTGGATCCCGGCTTGCGCCGGGAATGCGCCTCAGAAGAGGGAGGAAGCCATGCAGGAAAACCGGGTCAAGCGCATCATGAACGAGGGCGGGCTCGCCCTCGGGACCCATGTCGGCGGCATCCCCGACCCGCAGATCGTCGAGATCATCGGGCTCTCCGGGTTCGACGCCGCCTTTATCGACATGGAGCACACGACCTTGGACCTGCACGACGTGCAGGCCTGCGTCATGGCGGCCGAGCGGGTCGGCATCACCCCCATTGTGCGCACCCCGGGGTTCGACCCGGCCTTTATCCTGCGCCTCCTCGACATGGGCGTGCAGGGCATCCAGGTGCCGCACGTCAGCGACCCCGAGACCGCGCGGGCGGCGGTCCAGGCGGTGCGCTATCCGCCGCAAGGCGAGCGCGGCATGGCGGCGGGGAGCCGCGCCGCCGATTACGGCCGGACCCCGCTTTTGGAACACATGGCGCGCTCCAACCGCGAAATCCTGCTCGCGTGCATGATCGAGGACATGGCGGCGGTCGAGTGCATCGAGGAGATCGCCGCCGTCGACGGGGTCGACCTGCTCGCGGTCGGGCCGTCCGATCTGTCGCGCTCGTTGGGGGTCAGCGGGCACCCCGACCATCCGCCCCTCGTCGCGGCGATCGAGCGGGTCCGCGCGGCGGTCAGGAACGGCGGCAGCGTCCGCCTCGCGATCCCGCTCAACCACGGCGCCTTCCCGCGCAACGCGGCGCAACTGAAGGAGCTCGGCGTCGCCTACACCAACTGCGCGCCGACCCCGGAAGCCCGCCTCCTCAAGTCGATGCAGGACCAGGCCGCAGCGCAAAGGAAACTGCTGGGGTAGCTACCAGCCGCCATCGACGCCGATGGCCTGGCCGGTGACGAAGCCGGCTTCGTCGGAGGCGAGGTAGGCGATCATCGAGGCGACCTCGTCGGGGCTGCCGAAGCGGCCGACGGGGATCGCCTTCGAACGCTCGCGAAACCCGGTTTCGAGGTCGTCGCCGTATTCGCGCCGGTTGGTGCTGATCGCGCGCGAGGTTCGGATGGGGCCGGGGCAGACTGCGTTGACGGTGATCCCGTGCGGCGCGAGGTCGAGCGCCAATGACCGGGTGAACCCGACGATCGCCGCCTTCGAGGCAGCGTAGGTCGCGCGGTTCCTGCCGGGACGGAACGCCGCCTTCGACGACACGCTGACGATGCGGCCGAAACGCGCCTTGCGCATCGCCGGCACCGCGGCGCGCGACATGAGGAACGCACCCTTGGCGTTGACCCCCATCGTCAAATCCCAGGCCGCGACCGGCACGTTCTCGATCTCGTTGCGGTCGGCGCCCTGCGGCGCCCCGGCGTTGTTGACGAGGATGTCGAGCCTGCCGTAGCGCGCCAGGACCTCGGCGACCATGCGCTGGGCGTCGGCCTCCTGGCTGACGTCGCCGAGGGTCGCCGACGCGGTGCCGCCGGCCTTGGTGATTGCTTCGACGAGGCTGTCCACGCCGCCCCAATTGGCGTCGAGATCGCCCGGCGCGTTGTGCTCGTTGGCGACGCCGGCCGGGCGCACATCGGAGACGACGACGGTCACCCCCTTGAGGGCGAGCACCCGCGCCGTCGAGTTGCCGATGCCGATCGGCTTGCCGCACCCGGTGATCAGCGCCACGCGAGCGGAATGAGGCATGTCGTCCTCCCTATTAAATTCTGCGTTAAGACCCCCACCCTAACCCTCCCCCGCATGCAGGGGAGGGAAATTGGATCGCGCCCGCCGCTAACCCTCCCCCGCAAGCGGGGGAGGGCAGGGTGGGGGCCTCCGCTCCGCCCACGCTTCCCCTCCCCGACAAACCGTCGATCGCGGTGTTGCCGTTCCAGAACATCAGCGGCGACCCGGAGCAGGAATATTTTGCCGATGGCATGGTCGAGGAGATCATCACCGCGCTCAGCCGCATCCGCTGGCTCTTCGTCATCGCGCGCAACTCGACCTTCACCTACAAGGGCCAGGCGGTCGATGTGAAAGAGGTCGGGCGCGAGCTAGGCGTGCGCTACGTCCTCGAAGGCTCGGTGCGCAAAGGCGGCAACCGGGTGCGCATCACCGGACAGCTGATCGATGCCGAGACGGGCACCCACCTGTGGGCCGACCGCTTCGATGGCTTGAGCGAAGATGTGTTCGAGCTTCAGGACAAAATCGCGCTCAGCGTCGCCGGGGTGATCGAGCCGGCATTGCAGGCGGCCGAGATGCGCCGTTCCGCCGCGCGGCCGACGACCGATCTCACCGCGTACGATCTGTACCTGCGGGCGCTTGCGATCTTCTTTCCTATAACGAAAGAGCGGATGTTCGAGGCTCTGGGATTACTCGATCAGGCGATCGCGATCGATCCGCATTACGGACCGGCACTGTCCTGGGCGGCGAACTGTCACGTCCATCTCTTCGTTAACGGTTGGGCCGAAGTGCCGGAAACAAATCGCCGCAAAGCCATCGATCTGGCTCGCCAGGCGCTCCAGGTCACGCAGAACGACCCGGGCGTCCTCGCCAATGCCGCGGCCGTGCTGGCGCAGTTCGGCGAGGACATCGGTGCGATGATGGCAATGGTCGATCGCGCATTGGCGCTCAACCCAAGCTTCGCTCGCGGCTGGTTGTTGAGCGGCCTTCTCAGGGTATTCGCCGGTCAACACGATCTCGCGATAGAGCAGCTCGGGACCGCGCTGCGCTTGAGCCCGCGCGAGCGCATGGGTCAGCCCCTATCGGCGATCGGCACGGCCAATTTCTTCAAACACCGGTTTGACGAGGCAGCGTCGAACCTGCTCCTGGCCATTCAAGATCACCCCGGCTTTTCCATCTCATACCGCACTCTCGCCGCGTGCTATGCCCATATGGGGCGGCTCGACGAGGCGCGCGCGATGGTAGCAAAGCTGCTCACGGTTACTTCGCTGGTCGTGCCGAGCGAGATCCCTTTTCGCAACCCCGAGGACCGCGAGCTGTACCTGTCGGGCCTGCGCCTTGCGATGGGCGAGGGATCGTGACCGCGACCCGCCGCCTCGTCACGATCGGGGGGCGACCGCTAATCAGTTTGGGAGTGAACAGCCATGAGTGCAGCTCTTTCCGGAATCCGCGTGATCGACATGACGCACAACCAGGCGGGGCCGGCTTGTGCGCAGATGCTGGCGTTTCTCGGGGCCGACGTCATAAAGCTCGAGGAGCCGAAGGGCGGCGATGTCGCGCGCACCGTCCATGCCGACAAGAAGAACAGCGACAGCCTCTTTTTCCTCCTGTTCAACGCCAACAAGCGCAGCCTGACGCTCAACCTCAAGAGCGAGCAGGGGAAAAAGCTGTTCAAGGAGGTCGTCGCCAAGTCGGATGTGCTCCTGGAGAATTTCAGCCCCGGCGCGATGGACCGCCTCGGGCTCGGCTGGGAGGTGCTGCGCGACCTCAACCCGCGCCTCATCTACGCGACGATCAAGGGGTTCGGCACCTACGGCCCGCACGCCCACTTCAAGAGCTATGAGCCGGTCGCGCAGGCGATGGGCGGGGCGATGAGCGTCACCGGATTTCCCGAAAACCCGCCGACCATCGTCCTGCCGGCGATCGGCGACAGCGGGACGGGCATGCACATGGCGATCGGCATCCTCGCGGCCCTGCAGCAGCGCCATGCCACCGGGCGCGGCCAGCACGTCGAGGTCGCGATGCAGGACGCCGTCGTCAATCTGATCCGGGTCAGCCTGCGCGACCATCAGCGCGCCGGACGGCCGATGCCGCGATCCGGCAACCAGCTCGGCCATACCGTGCCGGGCACGACCTACCCTTGTGCCCCGGGCGGCCCCAACGACTATGTCATCATCCTGGCGCAGCCGCAGATGTGGCGGGCGATGACCGAGGTCATGGGCCAGCCCGAGCTTGCGGACGACCCGCGGTTTGCCACCGCGGACGCGCGCTGGGAGAACCGCGCGGCGCTCGACCGGATCGTCGGGGAATGGACCCGCCGGCACGACAAGCACGAGGTCATGCGCCTTTTGGGCGACGCCGGTGTCCCGGCCGGCGCGTGCCAGGACACCGGCGAGGTCCTCGCGGACCCGCATCTGAGGGCGCGCGAGATGATCGTCGACATCGATTACCCGACCCGCGGCACCTATCAGACCGTCGGCTGCCCGGTCAAAATGTCGGACTCACCGGCCACCGTAACCCGCCCGCCCTTGCTCGGCGAGCACACGTCAGAATTGCTCGGCGCCCTGTGCGGGATTGACCCGGACGAGGTGAAGCGCCTGCGCGAGGACGGGGTGGTTTGACGGCGCTGCAAGACGAACCTGCGTCCTTCGAGACGGCGCTCCGCACCTCCTCAGGAT
>DATCQF010000577.1:0-1787 GCA_036569735.1 Allostellaceae bacterium
CCGGGGGAACAGCGAAGAGACGCGGTAGATCAGCTCGTTGCAGGCGCCGGCCCACGCTTCGCTGGTCGTGGCGTCGCCGAGATGATGGCCCATGCCGGCGGCGCGTGGGGAGAAGATCGTCAGGTCGGTGCCGCGCTCCTGCTGCACCTTGAGCTGGCCGCCCTCGATCGTCTGGCGGATCTCGTCGTCCGTCATTGCCGGGCGCGGCGGCGCCGGCCTGCCCGCATTGTGCGCCTCGATCTGCTGGCTGCGCCATCCCTCGTGCTGACGGGGCGCGGTGGTGTAATGGCCGTGGCAGTCGATGATCATGGAAAAATGCCTCCGCTCTTCTCGCTCATCCGGATTTTTTAAGCACCTCGCACGGCGACCGGTTAATCGCGCGGGTGTCGAACGCCGCCGCGGCAGGCCCTACCGCGGCAGGCCCCCCACGGCAGGCCAGCGTGTAGGCGCGGAGGTAGGCGTCGGTCATCTGCTGCATGCCGGATAATTCGCGCAGGCGGGCACGGGTTTCGCCAACCCCGCCGGCGAACGACCCGTAATCCCGCCATACCGCGCGCAGCGCCTCGGCGATCCGGCTGCGGTGCTCCGGCAACTCCGCCGCCGCGGCGTCGAAGAATTGTCGCTGCGTCACCCGGTCGAGCTCTCCGAGAGGGGAAGGTATCAGCACCACCGACCCGCCGGCGACATGGAGGTCGCGCGCGCCGCCGACATCGGAAGCGATGCACACGCAACCCGCGGCAACCGCCTCGAGCAGAGCCATGCTGCACCCCTCGACGAGCGAGGGCAGCAAAAACACCTCCGCCCTGGCCAGCGCCGCGATGGTCTCGGCCCGGGTCAGCCCGGCAATCAGCTCGATGCGATGTCCCTGCGGGGAGGCGGCAATCCGGGCCTCCAGCTCGTGGTGGTAAGCCTGATCCAGCGGCACCCCGATCAGCCGCAGATGCATCCGGGGGATGTCCGGGGCCACCTCGGCGAAAGCGGCAATCGCGACATGCTGCAGCTTGGGCGGGGTCAACGAGGCCGCCATCACCACCGTGAAGGGGGTGTCGCCGCCGCCCCGCATCCGACGCATCGAAGGCGCGCTCGCCCGGCTCATGATGTCGTCGCGCAGCCCGTTGGCGACAACATCGATCCGGTCGCCCGGAAAATCGAATTGCGCGACCGCGAATTGGGCCACCTGCCGCGACACGGCGATCACCCGATCCATGTGTGCCAGCCCGACCCTGATCCGCTGCCGGGCGGCATCGTCCATCCAGAGATAGCAATTGTGCATCGTGTAGATCGTGGCGACCGCCTGTACCTTGGCGCGGGCTGCGGCAAAGGAGCTGTGGTGGTAATTGACCACCTCGATCGCTTCCGTGCGCAGAAAGGCCTCGAACGCGCCCTCGTCGCCCTGAAACGACAGCGTGCGGATCTGCGCGCTCGCGAAGGCGCTCGCCGGAGGCGGGGTTTCCCTGGCGCAGGCGACGAATACGCTCCGGCCATTGCCCGCGAGGCTATCGGCGAGATCGATGACGATGTTCTCGAGCCCGCCGGACGCCCAGCGATCGACCAGGAGGAGGACCCGGGCGGGGCGAAACGGGTCGTCGATGCGGGGAAGCGCGCGTTGTTTTGGTGGCGTCAAAGGCGCGCTCACCCGGTCGGCGAAGGCTTGGACGAACGCGTGCTGCAGCGCTTGTGTCGGCTCGCCGTCCCACATCAGGACCCGTTTGTCCAGCGCCCAAGCCTCCCGTCGCAGTAAGGCGGCGGTCAGCTCCGAGCGGCACAGCAGGATGTCGGCGTGGCGC
>DATCQF010000578.1:0-4598 GCA_036569735.1 Allostellaceae bacterium
CTGCTGCGGTGCCACCCCTGGGGCGGCAGCGGCTATGACCCGGTGCCGTCCGAGCCGAGAAGCTGAGCCGGCAGCGTCTTCGCCCGCCACAAATGGAACAGCGCAACCTCCTGCTCGCGATCGTGCTCTCGGTCGGCATTCTGATCGGGTTCCAATACCTGTACGAGAAGATCCGCCCGACGCCGCCGCCGGCTCCCGCTCCCGCGGCGGCGACGCAAACCGTGCCGGGAACCGCCGCGCCAGGCACTGTCGCGCCCTCGGTCGCGCCAGGCACCGCCGCGCCCGGCACCGCCGCGCCCTCGGTTGCGCCCGGGTCCACCGCGCCCGGATCCGCTCCAGGCGGCACGGCCCAGGCCCCGGCTGTTCCGGCGTACGCGACGCGGGAGGCGGCGCTCGCCGAGCAGAAGCGGGTGCGCATCGTGACCGCGCGGCTGCACGGCTCGATCGCGCTGACCGGCGGCCGCATCGACGATTTGACCTTGGCGACCTACCACGACACGGTCGATCCGAAGAGCCCCGAGGTCGTGCTATTGTGGCCGAACGGGACCAAGGACCCGTATTTCGCCGAATTCGGCTGGGTCGCCGGCAGCCCCGGCATCAAGGTCCCGGGACCGGACACGAAGTGGACGGCGGCGGGCGGCCCACTGACCCCGACGGCGCCGGTGACCCTGACCTGGGACAATGGCGGGGGGCTGGTCTACACCCGCACGATCTCGATCGACGAAAATTACATGTTCACGGTGCGCGACGCGGTGCGCAACGCCGGGACCGAACCGGTCGCCCTGACCCCGTACGGGCTGATCAGCCGCACCGGGACGCCGCACGTCGCCGGCTATTACATCCTGCATGAGGGACTGATCGGCCTGGTGGGCAACTCGCTGCAGGAGATCAGGTACAGCGACACGACCGCGCTCGATCCATCGAAGCCACCGGTCGATTCGTCCGGCGGCTGGCTCGGCTTTACCGACAAATACTGGCTGACCGCGCTGGTTCCGCCGCAGGACGAGGCAATCAAGACGAAGTTCCAGCACGTGCAGGAAGGCGGCATCGACCGCTACCAGGCCGACTTCCTCGGTCCCGCGGTAACCGTCCCGGCGGATGGCACGGCGGCAAATTCGATGCGGCTCTTTGCCGGGGCCAAGGAAGTCAACCTGCTCGATGCCTATGCCGATGGGGGCATACCGCGCTTCGACCGCGCCATCGATTTCGGGTGGTTCTATTTCCTGACCAAGCCGATTTTCCTGACGCTGCAATTCTTTTACGGCCTCATCGGCAATTTCGGGCTGGCGATCCTCCTATTGACCCTGATCATCAAGCTCTTGTTCTTTCCGCTCGCCAATAAATCCTATGCGGCGATGAGCAAGATGAAGCTCTTGCAGCCGGAGATGGTAAAGATCCGCGAGCGCTTTCCCGACGACAAGGCGCGCCAGCAGCAAGAAATCATGGCGATGTACAAGAAGGTCGGGGCCAACCCCTTGGCCGGCTGCCTGCCGATCGTAGTTCAGATCCCGGTGTTCTTCTCGCTGTACAAGGTGTTGTTCGTCACGATCGAGATGCGCCATGCGCCGTTTTTCGGCTGGATCCAAGATCTGTCGGCGCCGGACCCGACCTCTTTCGTCAATCTGTTTGGGCTTCTGCCGTTTTCCCCGGCGGCCGTGCCGACGATCGGGCCGATGCTGATGATCGGGGCGTGGCCCTTGATGATGGGCATTACGATGTTCCTCCAGCAAAAGCTCAACCCGCAGCCGGTCGACCCGGTACAGGCGAAAATGTTCATGGCTCTGCCGATCGTCTTCACCTACATGCTGTCGGCATTCCCCGCGGGGCTGGTGATTTATTGGTGCTGGAACAACCTCCTCAGCATCGCCCAGCAATGGACGATCATGCATCGCGCGGGCGCGGCCTGAGCGGGCCCCTCAGGGCGGAGGACCTGTTTCCGCCGCGCGCCATCGAGCCCGAGCTCACTGAAGCCGGGCGGCTCCTGTTTGCCCGCGAGTGCTCGTTTGTCGCCGGCGCCGCCGAGGGTTCCGCACTGCCGGGGGAGAGCCTTCCCGAAATCGCCTTTCTCGGGCGCTCCAATGTCGGAAAATCCAGCCTCGTCAACGCGCTGACCGGGCGGCGCATGCTGGCGCGCACCTCGAACACCCCGGGGCGCACGCGTCAGATCAACTTCTTCCTTCTCGACCGCCGGCTGATGCTGGTCGACCTGCCGGGCTACGGCTATGCCGCGGCATCGAAGAGCGCGGTCGCGGCATGGACCCGGCTGGTGCAGCACTATCTGCGCGGGCGGGCGCGCCTGCGCCGGGTCTGTCTGCTCATCGATGCACGGCACGGCATCAAGGAGCCCGACCGCCCGATCATGCAGCTGTGCGATGCGGCGGGCCTCTCCTATCAGGTGGTGCTGACCAAGATCGACAAGCTTGCCGGGGCGAATCGCGCCGCGATCCTCGACGCCGTGGCCGCCGAACTCAGGAAGCACAGCGCCGCCCACCCCGAAATTCATCTGACCAGCGCCGAGAAGGGGCTGGGCATTGCCGCCCTGCGAGCCACCGTCGCCGGCTTCGCCGAACCGGACGAGCGGCGCCGTTCCACCGAGATTGCCGCGTCGCTGCGCTCCTCGCAATGACAGCGTGAATTGTCATTGCGAGCAAAGCGAAGCAATCTCGCGCCGACTGCGCCGATGTCCGCTTGCCCGGCGGTAGCGTCACCCGGACAACCGCGATAGAGTTTGTACCGATGAGTTCAGCCGCCCCGCCCTCTACACAAGCCGCGCTAGCCGCCGCCGGCCCGGCCCTGAAAGCCGCGGTTCTCGGCGAGGCTTTGCCGTATCTGCGGCGCTATGCCGGTCAAACCGTCCTGGTCAAATATGGCGGCCACGCGATGAGCGGCCTTGCGAGTGACGGCCATGCGAAAGATGGCGGCGGCGCCGACGATCCGTTTGCGCGCGACATAGTCTTGTTGAAGCAGGTCGGGATCAACCCGATCGTGGTTCATGGCGGCGGGCCGCAAATCGGCCAGATGCTGCAGCGGCTCGGCATCAAGAGCCGCTTTGTCGACGGGCTGCGTGTCACCGATCGCGAGACCATGGAAGTCGTCGAAATGGTGCTTGCCGGAACCGTCAACAAACAGCTCGTCGCCGCGATCAATCAAGCGGGCGGCTGTGCCGTCGGGCTGTCCGGCAAGGATGGCGGCCTCATTCGCGCCCGCAAGGTGACGCGCAGCCGGATCGAGGCGGGGATACGGATCGATTTGGATCTCGGCTTTGTCGGCGAGCCGGAACAGGTCGACGATCGCGTGCTGGCGACCTTTCGCCAATCGGACATCATCCCGGTCATCGCGCCGATTGGGATCGGCGCGGACGGCGAGACCTACAACATCAACGCCGATACCGTGGCCGGCGCGGTCGCCGCCGCGGTCAAGGCGCGGCGCTTTCTGCTGCTGACCGATGTCGACGGTGTGCTCGATGCCGACAAGCGCCTGATAACCGAATTGACCGCGGGCGAAGCGCGCCGGCTGATCGCCGATGGCACGATCTCCGGCGGCATGATCCCCAAGGTCGAGACCTGCCTCGCCGCGGTCGAGGGCGGCGTCGAGGCGGCGGTCATCGTCGACGGAAGGGTTCCGCACGCGATCCTCCTCGAGCTGTTCACCGAAGGCGCGGGCACGCTGATCCGCGGCGGCTGAGGGCTCGGGAGACATCGATGGCCTACACCACCCGGCGCGAACGCTGCCCGCTCGGTCAGGTCGAGACCTGGATCTTCGATCTCGACAACACGCTGTACCCGGCGTCCTGCCGGTTGTTCGACCAGGTCCAGCGCCGCATGACCGAGTTCATTTGCGCGCGGCTGGAGGTGACGGTGGACGCGGCGGCCGAGCTGCGGCGGCGCTATTTCCGCGAGCACGGCACAACCTTGCGCGGGCTGATGACCCGCGACGACATCGATCCGCACGAATTCCTCGCCTTTGTCCACGACATCGACCTCTCGTGCGTGCCGCCCGATCCGGCGCTCGCCACCGCGCTCACGCAGCTGGATGGACGCAAGATCGTCCATACCAACGGGTCGGTGCGTCATGCCGAGCGGCTGCTCGATCATTTGGGGCTCAGCGACTCGTTCTGCGGCATCATCGACATCGTCGCCGCCGAGTTCGACCCCAAGCCGGCGCTCGCCGGCTACCAGCTGCTGTTGCGGCGCCACGCGGTCGCCGCGCCGAGCGCGCTGATGATCGAGGACATCGCCCGCAACCTCGCACCGGCCGCCGAACTCGGCATGACCACGGCCTGGGTGCGCAGCGCAGAGGACTGGGCGGCGGCCGAGGCCGAGCGCGATTACATCCACCATGTCGTCGATGACCTGGCCGGCTTTCTCGCCGCCGCCGCCGCGCTGCAGAGCCGCGAGCAACGCCGGAACGGTGAGCAACCACCGTGACCGTCGCCGAGACGATCCGCGACAAGCTGACCGGCCGGTTTGCGCCAAGCAGGCTGGTGATACTGGACGAGTCGCATCGCCATGCCGGGCACGCCGGGGCGCGGCCGGAGGGTGAGACCCATTTCGCCGTGACCATCGTTGCCCCGGCTTTTAAGGGGCTCAACCGGGTCT
>DATCQF010000579.1:0-11545 GCA_036569735.1 Allostellaceae bacterium
GGCTGCGAAGCCAGCGGCTGCGAAGCCAGCGACGGCTTCGAAGCCGGCGGTTGCGACGCCGGCGATTTCGACGGGCGCCAAGAAAACCGTCACCGTGGTGCAGACCGGCAGCCCGATCGGGCGCCGCGCCGATCAGGAGGCAACGCTCAAGGGGCTCGGGCTCAACAAGATGCACCGGCGGCGCACGCTCGAGGACACGCCCTCGGTGCGCGGCATGATCAACAAGGTCCACCATCTCGTACGGATCGAAAGCGAGGGTTAGAGCGCATATCTTAGAGCCTGCGTCTCACCCTCACCCTCCCAGCGCGTCGCGCTGGGCCCCTCCCTCTCCCGCAATGCAGGAGAGGGGCTCGGGCGGGCACCGCTTCCCTCTCCTGCATTGCGGGAGAGGGTGCCGAGCGAGGCGAGGCGGGTGAGGGTAGCGGCGACGGTGCGGCGAGTTAGGAAAACGAGGCAATGAAACTCAACGAGATCAGAGACAATCCGGGCGCGCATTACCGGGCGAAGCGGGTCGGGCGCGGCATCGGATCGGGCAAGGGCAAGACCTCGGGCCGCGGTGGCAAAGGCCAGACCGCGCGCAGCGGGGTGGCCCTCAACGGCTTCGAGGGCGGGCAGACGCCGCTGCATCGGCGGCTGCCGAAGCGCGGTTTCACCAACATCTTCCGGAAGGACTTCACGGTGGTGAACCTCGGCCGGCTGCAGCAGGCGCTCGATGCCGGGCGGCTCAAGGACGCGGGCGCGCTCGACGGCGCCAAGCTCGTCGCGGCGGGTCTGCTGCGGCGCCAGGGCGACGGCATCCGCCTGTTGGCCAAGGGCAAGCTCACCGCCGCGATCACGATCGAGGTCGCGGGTGCGTCGAAGAGCGCGATCGCCGCGGTCGAAGCGGCCGGCGGCACCGTCGTTGTGCGCGCCGCTGCCACCAAGGCCGGGGCCAAGCCCGGGGCCGGCGCCGCGGCGCCGGACGCCTGAGCGAGGCGAGACAGGTCTTGTCGCACGCCGCCGGCGCTGTCGCGCAAGGGCTGGCCCGGAAGGACCTGCAACGGTTAACCTCCGCAGGATTGCCCGCCAATCCTGCTTGAGACGCGGAGGCGCAATGCGCCCGGCGCATACGCGCGCAGGGTGGGCTTTGGGTGAGGATGGGACGACATGGCGTCAGCCGCCGAGCAGCTCGCAGCCAGCATAAACCTCTCGGCCTTTTCGAAGGCCACCGAGCTGAAAAGCCGCATCTATTTCACGCTCACCGCGCTCGTGATCTATCGCCTCGGCACCTACATCCCGATCCCCGGCATCGACCCCGGGATCCTGCACGAAATCTTCTCGCGCAACGCCGGCGGGATTCTCGGCATGTTCGACATGTTCTCGGGCGGCGCGCTCGGGCGGATGACGATCTTTGCCCTCAACATCATGCCGTATATCTCGGCCTCGATCATCATTCAGCTGTTGACCGCGGTGTCGCCGACCCTGGAAACCCTGAAGAAGGAGGGCGAGAGCGGGCGCAAGAAGCTCAACCAGTACACCCGCTACGGCACTGTCGGGCTCGCCGCGGTGCAGTCCTACGGCATCGCCGTCGGGCTCGAAGGGATGCGCTCGGGCGCCGCGTCGGCCGTCATCGATCCCGGGATGTTCTTCCGCATCGTCACGGTGATCACCCTGACCGGCGGGACCGTGTTCCTGATGTGGATCGGCGAGCAGATCACCAGCCGCGGCATTGGCAATGGCGTGTCGCTGATCATCATGGCCGGCATCGTCGCCAATCTGCCGCATGCCCTCGTCGCAACCCTCGAACTCGGCCGCACCGGTGCGCTGTCGGGTGTTTTCATCCTCTTGTTCCTGTTCATGTCGGTCGCCGTGGTCGCGGTCATCGTCTTTATGGAGCGGGCGCAGCGCCGCATCCTCGTGCAATACCCAAAGCGTCAGCAGGGCAACCGGATGTTCGGCGGCGACGCGTCGCATCTGCCGCTGAAGCTCAACACCTCAGGCGTCATCCCGCCGATTTTTGCCTCCTCCCTGCTGCTGCTGCCGGCCTCGATCGCGGCGTTCGAGCCGACCGGCTCGAGCTTTGGCTGGATCGGCACGATCACCGCCTATCTGGCGCACGGCACGCTGCTGTATATGGCGCTCTACATCGGCCTCATTGTGTTCTTCTGCTTCTTCTACACGGCGATTGTGTTCAACCCGGCCGAGACCGCCGACAATCTGCGCAAGTACGGCGGCTTCATCCCCGGCATCCGGCCGGGCAAGAACACCGCCGACTATCTCGACTACGTCTTGACCCGGATCACGGTTTTCGGCGCGATCTATCTCTCGGCGGTGTGCATTCTGCCGGAGATCCTGATCTCGCAATATTCGGTGCCGTTCTATTTCGGCGGGACCAGCCTCCTGATCGTGGTCAGCGTCACGATGGATACCGTGGCGCAGATCCACTCGCACCTCTTGGCCCATCAATACGAGGGGCTGATCAAAAAGGCGAAGCTGCGGGGCCGGCGATGACGGTTTCCGGGATGAACAGGGTCCGATGAACCTGATCCTTTTGGGGCCCCCCGGCGCCGGCAAGGGAACCCAGGCGAAGCGGCTCGAGCAGGCGCACGGCCTGGTTCAGCTTGCCAGCGGCGACATGCTGCGCGCGGCGGTGGCGTCGGGCAGCGAGCTTGGCCGGCGGGTCAAGGCGATCATGGAGGCGGGTCAGCTGGTCGGCGATGCCACGATGATCGAGTTGATCGCGTCGCGCATCGCCGAGCCCGATTGCGCCGGCCCCGACGGCGCCGGTCCTGACGCCAAAGGGGGCTTCATCCTCGACGGGTTCCCGCGCACCGTGCCGCAAGCCGAGGCGCTCGACGCGATGCTGACCGAGCACGGCCGCAGGCTCGATCATGTGATCCTCATGGAGGTCGACGAGGCCACGCTGATCGACCGCCTCAGCGGCCGGTTCAGCTGCGGGCAATGCGGCGCCAGCTACCACGAGCGCTATCACCGGCCGCACATCGAGGGGGTTTGCGACAGCTGCGGCAGCACCAGCTTCATGTGTCGCGCCGACGACCGGCCGGAGGCGCTGGCGACGCGGTTCGAGGCCTATCGCAATCAGACCGCCCCGATACTACCTTACTACCGGGCCCGCGGGATCCTGCGCTCGGTCGACGGGATGGCGGACATCGAGCAGGTGACCCGGCAGATCGAGGCAGTACTGCGAAACGGTGCATCACGCTAAGCGACAACCCCGATCCGGCGGGGTCTCGTTGACGTGGCGTTAACAATCTGTATAATCGCTCGCTTGCTTGGAGGCGTGTCCGCCTTTTTCCCGACATTCAAGGAGATGCGCAGGTGGCGCGAATCGCTGGCGTCAATATCCCGAACCAGAAGCGGGTCCCGATCGGACTGACCTATATTCACGGCATCGGCCGTACCAAGGCGCTGGAGATCTGCAACCGCGTCGGCATCCCGCTCGAGCGCCGGTCGCACGAAATGACCGACGACGAAGTGCTGCGGGTGCGTGAGCTGATCGACCGGGAATACACCGTCGAGGGCGACCTGCGGCGACAAGTCGCGATGAACATCAAGCGGCTTATGGATCTTGGCTGCTATCGAGGATTGCGGCATCGCAAGGGATTGCCGGTGCGCGGACAGCGCACCCACACCAATGCGCGCACCCGCAAGGGGCCGGCGCGTCCAATCGCGGGCAAGAAGAAATAGCGCGTCGCCTCTCCGGTAGCGCCACGGCGGAAGAGCTAAATGGCAAAAAGCACGGCAGCGCCGCGTCTGCGTCGACGCGAGCGCAAGAACATCACCTCGGGCACCGCGCATGTCAGCGCGAGTTTCAACAACACGATGATCACGATCACCGATGCCCAGGGCAACACGATCGCGTGGTCCTCGTCGGGCAGCCAGGGCTTCAAGGGTTCGCGCAAATCGACCCCTTACGCGGCGCAGGTCGCCGCCGAGGACGCCGGCAAGAAGGCCATGGAACATGGCATGCGGACCCTCGACATCGAGGTCAAGGGCCCGGGCTCGGGGCGTGAATCGGCATTGCGCGCGCTCCAGGCGGTCGGTTTCTCGATCAGCTCGATCCGCGATGTGACGCCGATCCCGCACAACGGCTGCCGCCCGCCCAAACGCCGGCGCGTCTGAGGCGCCGCTTGGCCGAACCGGTCTTGACCGCCCGGCGGCGTCCGACCGGCGCGATCCTGGCCTACGAGATCAGCGGGCGCGGCCTGTGCGCTCGCAAGGAAAACCCCGCCGGTTTGGCCACCGGCTTACGCTGCGGACCCGATCCGCGCTTTATCGATTGAGGTCGTCGTGCTGCAGAAGAACTGGCAAACCCTGATCAAACCCAAGCAGCTTTCGGTCGAGCCGGGGGGTGATGCCAAACGCGTCGCCACGGTGGTCGCCGAGCCATTGGAACGCGGTTTCGGTCTGACGCTCGGCAATGCGCTGCGCCGTGTGCTGTTGTCCTCGCTCCAAGGGGCGGCGGTCACCTCGCTGCAGATCGAGGGCGTATTGCACGAGTTTTCCTCGTTGCCGGGGGTTCTCGAAGACGTCACCGACGTCGTTTTGAACGTCAAAGGCATCTGCTTGCGCATGCATGGCGAGGGCCCGAAGCGGATGCGCCTCAGGGCCGCCGGACCGGGCGAGATCCATGCCCGCCAGATCGAAACCGGGCACGACATCGAGATCCTCAACCCGGATCTGGTGATCTGCACCCTCGAAAACGGCGCCCACATCACGATGGAACTGACCGTCGAAAACGGCAAAGGCTATGTTCCGGGGACCGCGAACCGGCCGGAGGACGCGCCGATCGGCCTCATCCCGGTCGACGCGCTGTTCAGCCCGGTCCGCAAGGTTTCCTACCGCGTCGAGAACACCCGCGTCGGCCAGGTCACCGACTACGACCGCCTCGCGATGCGGGTCGAGACCAATGGCGCGGTGACCCCCGAGGACGCGGTGGCGCTGGCCGCGCGCATCCTGCAGGACCAGCTGCAGCTGTTCATCAACTTCGAGGAGCCGCGCCACGCGGTCGAGAAGGAGAGCGCTGGCGAGCCGCTGATCAACAAGAACCTGCTGCGCAAGGTCGACGAGCTCGAATTGTCGGTGCGCTCGGCCAATTGCCTCAAGAACGACAACATCGTCTATATCGGCGACCTCGTGCAGAAGACCGAGGGCGAGATGCTGCGCACCCCCAATTTCGGCCGGAAGTCATTGAACGAGATCAAGGAAGTGTTGGCCAACATGGGCCTCCATCTCGGCATGGAGATCACCAACTGGCCGCCCGAGAACATCGAAGAGCTGGCCAAGCGCATCGATGAGCCCTATTGAGCCGGGCCCGGCGTTAGAGCCCGCAGCGGGGGAGACGAGACCATGCGCCACCGGATGAGCCATCGCGGCTTCAGCCGCAGATCCGCCCACAGAAAGGCGATGTTCGAAAACCTCGCCGCCGCGCTTTTGAAGCACGAGCAGATCACTACGACTCTGCCCAAGGCCAAGGATCTGCGGCCGATCGTCGAGCGGCTGATCACCCTGGGCAAACGCGGCGGGCTGCACGCCAGGCGCCAGGCGATCGGCAAGTTGCAGGATGCCGGGCTCGCCAACAAGCTCTTGACGGTTCTGGCCGAGCGCTACGCCACCCGGTCTGGGGGGTATACCCGCATCATCAAGGCCGGCTATCGCTACGGCGACGATGCGCCGATGGCGATCATCGAGCTGGTCGACCGCGATCCCGCCGCCAAAGGCCAGGATTCGGGCCCCCTCCCCGGCGATTCCGACGAGGCGGAAGCCGCCGCGTAATCCTCTGGCTGCATTCCCGGCGAAAGCCGGGACCCATTTATCCGCGCCCGAGAGATTGCACGACGGGTCCCGGCTTTCGCCGGGAATGCGATGGCATGGAGTGCGGCGTCAGCCCGGGGCGGCGAGGACGCCGCGGCGGATCTGGTCGGCTTCGATCGATTCGAAGAGCGCGCGGAAATTTCCCTCGCCAAAGCCCTCGTTGCCCTTGCGCTCGATGATCTCGAAAAAAATCGGCCCGATCACCGTTTCGGTGAAGATCTGCAATAAGAGGCCCTGGCCCTGGGCCGGGGCGCCGTCGATCAGGATCTGGTCGCGCTGGAGCCGCGCCAGATCCTCGCCATGCCCGGCGAGCCGCCCGTCGACCGCCTCGTAATAGGTCTGCGGCACCGCCATGAAGCTGACCCCGCGCCCGCGCAGCGCCTCGACGGTCGCGTAGATGTCGGCGGTGGCGAGCGCGATGTGCTGGATGCCCTCGCCGTGATAGGCCGCGAGGTATTCGGCGATCTGCGACTTGTCGTCGGCGCTTTCGTTGATCGGAATGCGGATCTGGCCGTCGGGGCTCGCCATCGCCTTGGAGCGCAGCCCGGTCAGCTTACCCTCGATGTCGAAATATCGGATCTCGCGGAAATTGAAGAGCTTTTCGTAAAACCCGGCCCACAGCGCCATGCGGCCCTGGTGCACGTTGTGGGTCAGATGGTCGATCGCGCCGAGCCCGGCCCCGGGCGCCGTCATGCCCGGGATCAGGGGCACGAAATCGACATCGTAGATCGTGTTTTCGCCGTAGCGGTCGACGAGGTAGATGAGGCTGCCGCCGATCCCCTCGATCGCCGGGATGTTGAGCTCCATCGGCCCGATCTTGCCGTGCACCGGTTTCGCGCCGAGCCCGATCGCCCGGTCATAGGCCGCCGCCGCGTTCTTGACCCGGAACGCGATCGCGCACACCGAGGGCCCGTGCAGCCGGGCAAACGCCTGAGCAAAGCTTTCGGGCTCGGCATTGACGATGAAATTGACCCCGCCCTGGCGGTACAAGGTGACGTTTTTCGAGCGATGCCGCGCCGCCGCGACAAACCCCATCCGCTCGAACAGCGCCCCCAATTGCACGGGATCTGGCCCGGTATATTCGACAAACTCGAACCCGTCCGTCCCCGTCGGGTTGTCCCACAACGCCGGGACCGGAGGATCGCTCATCGCCGCCTCCGATGATACCTGCCCGCCGATGTGGTCCCCAGCTCAAGCCGCCAGCGACACGGGGATCGGGGGTTCGCCTTTGAGCATCAGGCGGTAGAGGTAGCGGCGCTCGTTCATGTCGTAATCGGGGTTGGCCTTGTGCATGACGCTGCGGTTGTCCCACAGCACCATGTCTCCGTACTGCCATTGATGGCGGTATTCGTATTTCTTCTGGGTCGCGTGGGTCATCAATTCGGTGACGAGGTCGAGCGCCTCGTCGTCCGGCATGCCGATGATCGATTCGATGCGCACCGGGTTGAGGAAGAGGGCCTTCCTGCCGTTCTCCGGGTGGACCCGCACCAGCGGATGCACCCCCGGCGGCGGCAACGCCTTGAGACTCTCCTCGTTCAGCGGCTTCAGTTCGCGCGGGCTGTATTTGCTGAGATAGACATGCACCGCCTTCAGGGGGTCGATGCGGCGCTTTGTCGCCTCCGGAAGCTCGTCGTAGGCGAGGTGCATGTTGACGTATTGGGTGTCGCCGCCGTGGCTCGGCAACGACACGGGGTAGAGGATCGTCGCCTTGGGCGGGGCCGGGTGATTGGAATGGTCGGTGTGGAAGGTCTCGCCCGAGATATAGCGCTTGCCCGGCACGGTCTGCTCGTTCGAGACGAAATACATGTGCGGAAAGCCGGGGACGTGCAGCTCCTTCTTGTCGTGCGGCTGCAATTGCCCCCACACCTGCACCGCCCGGGTGAAATCCTCCGGCTGGTATTTCTGGTCGCGCACGACAAGCACATGGTGCTGCGCGAAGGCGCGGTTTACCGCCGCCCGGGTTTCCGGGTCGACCGGCTGGGTCAGGTCGAGGCCACGAATTTCGGCTCCGGTATGCGCGGTAAGGGGCGTGATCGTAAACGCCATGGCGCCATCTCCATCGACGGGAATGCGCCTCGAATCTATGGATTTTCCACCGATGCGTCAAACCGCCCGGCAAGCATGCCTGGGTCGTGCGGGTTTCCAGCCGGGGGAAAACGCATTATATGACGCCCATGGCTAGAACACACCCGCACGCCGAGGCAACCTACACGGTGGTTCCGTTGGAAGACGGCACCTTCGGCGTCAAGGTCGCCATCCCCGAAACCTATCCGACAACGATCAGCCCGTTTGCCAGCGCGGACGAAGCCGAGGCGTGGATCGTCAAGCACAAGGTCCAGGTCGAAGCCGGCGCCACCGGCGGCCAGTGGTTCCGCAAGACCGGCGGCGGCCGGCGCGGCTGAGCTGAACTCCTTACCGGCCCGTCACGACAGCTGCGCCAGCTCGCGCGCCCGCACCGAATTTGCCGCGGCGGCGTGGTCCTTGGCCAGTACGGTATAGACCGCCGGCAGCACGAAGAGGGTGAACAGCGTGCCGACCGACATGCCGGCGACGACCACCACCCCGATCGAGAAGCGGCTCGATGCGCCGGCGCCCGAGGCAATCAACAGCGGCACGAGCCCCACCACCATCGCCGCCGTCGTCATCAGGATGGGGCGCAGCCGGACCCGCGCGGCGCGCTCGATCGCGCGGCGCCGGTCGAGCCCTTCCTTAAGCTGCAGCTGGTTGGCGAACTCGACCATCAGGATGCCGTGCTTGCTGATCAGCCCGATCAGGGTGACGAGGCCCACCTGAGTATAGATGTTCATCGTCGCCAGCCCGAAAAACAGCGGCATCAGCGCGCCGCAGATCGACATCGGCACGCTGACGAGGATCACCAGCGGGTCGCGCAGGCTCTCGAACTGCGCCGCGAGCACGAGGAAGATGACAACCAGCGCGAAGACAAAGGTGACGACGAGCTGATTACCCTCGCGCACATATTGCCGCGCATCCGACAGGTAGTCGTGGCTGAACCCGGCGGGCAGCGTGGCGGCCTGTTTTTCGAGGAAATCGACCGCCTGGCCCATCGCGACCCCGGGCATCGGCACCGCCTGGAACGTCGCGGAATTGAGCTGGTTGTAGCGGGTCAGCGCGTTGGGCGCGGTCGTCGTCTTGACCGTGACGAGGTTCGACAGCGGCACCTGCTGGCCCGCCGACGAGGTGACGTAATAGCGGGTAAGCGTATCGGCGCTCAGCCGGTCGACCCGCGGGACCTGCGGGATCACCTGGTAGGAGCGGCCGTCGAGATTGAAGCGGTTGACGTAATTCTCGCCGACCAGCAATGCCAGCGTGTCGCCGATCGCCTGCATCGTGATCCCGAGATCGTTGGCCTTGCCGCGGTCGATGGCGACCTCGATGGTCGGCTGGTTGAAGGCGAGATCGCTGTCGACGACGATGAACAGCCCGCTCTTGCGCGCACCGTCCTTGATCTTCTCCATCGCCTCGAAGATCGAGGCGAAATCGCCGGTCGAATCGATGACCATCTGCACCGGCAGCCCGCCGATCGTGGCGGGCAAGGGCGGCAGCGAGAAGACAAAGGCAGCCATCCCCTCGACCGCGCTGACCTTGCGCTGCATCAAGGGCTTGATCTGCTGGGCGCTGCGCGAGCGCTCGCCCCAGGGTTTCAGGATGATCCCGGCGATCCCCTGGTTCGGCCCGAACCGCCCGTTGACGACAAAGCGCAGCTCGGCCTCCGGGAACGAGGTGAACGCCTTGTCGAGCTCCTCTCCATAGGCATTGGAATAGTCGAGATTGGCGTATTGCGGCGCCTTGGTCAGCGCGAAAAGCACCCCCTGATCTTCCTCGGGCGCGAGTTCCGACTTGGTGTTGAGGTACATGAAGGCGAGGAGCGCGAACACCGCGAGCGCGAACAGCGCCGTCGCCGGGCGGTAGTCGAGCGAGCGCTCGAGGCGCCTCCCATAAGCATCGGCAAGCCGCGAGAAACCGCGGTCGACGAGGCGCGCGAGCCGGCCCTGCGCCGAGGTGCGGGTCAACAGCAAGGAGCACATCATCGGCGTCAGGGTCACCGCGACGATGCCGGAGATGATCACCGCACCGGCGAGGGTGAAGGCGAATTCGCGGAACAGCGTGCCGGTGACACCGCCGAGGAAGCCGATCGGGGTATAGACTGCCGCCAAGGTCAGGGTCATCGAGATGACCGGCCCGGCGATTTCGCGCGCTCCGATGAGGGCCGCCTGCGCCGCGCTCTTGCCTTCCTCGATATGCCGGTAGACGTTTTCGAGGACGACGATCGCATCGTCGACGACGAGCCCGATCGCCAGCACCATCGCCAGGAGGGTCAACAGGTTGAGACTGAACCCGAGCGCCGCCATGATGATCCCGGCGCCGATCAACGATAGGGGGATCGTGACGATCGGGATCAAGACCGAGCGGAAGCTGCCGAGAAACAAAAAGATGACCGCGACGACGATCAGAACCGCTTGGCCGAGCGACCAGCGGACCTCGTCGATCGAGGACTGGATGAACCGGGTCGAATCGTAGGCGACCTGCATCTTGACCGCGGGCGGCAGGTTGCGCTCGATCTCGGGCAACAGCGCGCGCACCCCGGCGACGAGCGTCAGCGGGTTGCCGGTCGGCGTCGCCTGGACTCCGATGAACACCGCGTGCTGGCCGTTCATCGCGACGCTCGAATTCCAGCTCTGCGCGCCGAGATCGACCTGCGCGATGTCTTCGAGCCGCACCACCGCCCCGCCGGCCGACTTCACGACCATCCGCTTGAACTGCGCGACATCGGCGAGGCCGGTCCGGGCGGAGATGTTGGTGACGGTGAAATAGCCTTTCGCCTGGCCCGGCGCCGACTGGTAGTTGTTGGCGCGCACCGCCGCGGCGACATCCGCGGCGGAGATGCCGCGCGATGCCATCTGCGCCGGGTCGAGCCAGAGCCGCATCGCAAAGGTCTGGCCGCCGAGAATATCGGCCGAGGCGACGCCGTCGACGGTCGACATCAGCGGCTGCACCACCCGGGTCAGGTAATCCGTGATCGCCGCGCTGGTCAGCTCGGAGCTCGAAAACCCGACATACATGACCGCGGTGGTCTGCCCGGTCGCCTTCAAAATGATCGGATCCTGCGCCTGGGCGGGGATCAGGTATTTGACCTGCTGAACCTTGGCCATGACATCGGTCAGCGCCTGGCTCGGGTCGTAGTTGAGCCGGATATAAGCGGTGACCGTGCTGGTGCCCTGGATCGAATTCGAGGTCAGGTAGTCGATGCCTTCCGCGCTCGCCACCGCCTGCTCGATCGGCGTCGTGATAAAGCCCTGGATCAGGTCGGGCGAGGCCCCGGGATAGATCGTGCTGACCGTGATCGTCGTGTTATAGAGCCGCGGGTATTGCCGGATCTGCAAACCGAGCAGGCATTTGAGCCCGATCAGGAGGATCAACAGGCTGACCACCAGCGCAAGCACCGGCCGGCGGATGAATATGTCGGTGAATTTCATGCTGCCTACCGTGCGCTCGGTAACATTTCACCACGAAGACACGAAGGGGACGGGAGATTTACACCGCATTCCCGGCGAAAGCCGGGATCCATTATGCAACAGCTGGGAGGTTGATCGATGGATCCCGGCTTTCGCCGGGAATGCGCGTTTGTCTCTTCGTGTCTTCGTGGTAAGCTATCAAAGGATGAATCACTGCGGGGTCGGGTTGGCCGGCGCCTGGGGCGGCGGATTGCCGG
>DATCQF010000580.1:0-2150 GCA_036569735.1 Allostellaceae bacterium
CGCCGGTTCGGGCCTGCTCTACTCAACCTATCTCGGGGGCAGCGGCCTCGACGTGGGCTATGGAATCGCCGTCGACGCCGCCGGCGACGCTTATGTGACCGGGTTTACGAACTCGACGAACTTCCCGACCACCGCGGGAGCCTTCCAGACGACCTTTGCGGGGGGCGGAGTTGACGCCTTTGTGACCAAGCTCAATGTGGCCGGCTCAGGCCTGCTCTACTCGACCTATCTCGGGGGCAGCAGCATCGACTTGGGCTATGGAATCGCGGCGGACGCTGCCGGCAACGCTTATGTCACCGGGGTCACAGCCTCGACGAACTTCCCGACCACCGCGGGGTCCTTCCAGACGACGAACAATGGTACCTATGACGCCTTTGTGACCAAATTGGCCTTCGGCCTGAGCTGCCCGGCTGGGACCCCCGAATACAGCAACTGTCATGGCCAGTGTGTCTCGGCGCTGGCCCACCAGTATGGGGGCATCAGTGCCGCGGCGAACGCCCTGGGGTATTCCAGCGTCCCGGCGCTACAGACTGCCATTGGGGCGTTTTGCCGAGCGTAGCAGTTTGGGGTCAGCGCGACGCCAGCCGGGGCGGTCTATCTCAGCGCGTCGCCAGCGCCGCCACCCCCGGGAGTTCGCGGCCTTCGAGCCATTCGAGGAAGGCGCCGCCGGCGGTTGAGACGTAGGTGAGGTCGTCGGTGACCCCGGCGACGGCGAGCGCGGCGACGGTGTCGCCGCCGCCGGCGACGCTCATCAGCTTGCCGGCCCGGGTCAGTTCGGCGATCTTTTTGGCGATCGCGGTGGTGGCGCGGTCGAAGGGCGGGGTTTCGAAGGCGCCGACCGGGCCGTTCCATACCAGGGTGCGCGAGGCTTCGAGCGCGGCGACGATGCGGGCGACGCTCTGCGGGCCGATATCGAGGATCATCGCGGTCGGCGGCACCGCGTTGATGCCGACGGTGCGGGTCACCACCCCCGGTTCGAGCTTTTCGGCGGTGACCGCGTCCTCGGGCAGGATGATTTCGCAGCCGCGCGCTTTGGCCTCGGCGAGGACCGCGCGGGCGGTGTCGGCGAGGTCGCGCTCGCACAACGAGCGTCCGACCGGCTGGCCCTGGGCGAACAGAAAACTGTTGGCCATCGCGCCGCCGATCGCGAGCGTGTCGACCTTGCCGGTGATGAACTTCAAAAGATCGAGCTTGGTCGAGACCTTGGCGCCGCCGACGAGGGCCATGACCGGGCGCTGCGGGTGGTCGAGCGCGGCGCCGAGCGCCTCCAGTTCGGCCTGCATGTTCTTCCCCGCCGCCGCCGGCAGCAGGTGCGCGAGCGCCGCGATCGAGGCGTGCGCGCGGTGCGCCGCCGAGAACGCATCATCGACATAGGCGTCGCCGAGGAGGGCGAGCTGGCCCGCGAACACCGGGTCGTTGGCCTCCTCGCCCGGGTGGAACCGCAGGTTTTCGAGGAGCGCCACCTCGCCCGGTTTGAGTGCCGCGACGACGCGCTCGGCCTCGGGGCCGATGCAGTCCGCGGCGAAATGGACCGGGCGGCCGCCGATCGCCCGGCTCAGGGGTTCCACCAGGGGGCGCAGCGATTGCGACGGGTCGACGCCTTTCGGGCGGCCGAAATGTGACATCACGACGACCCTGGCGCCTTGTCCGATCAAGGCCTCGATGGTCGGCGCGAGGCGCTCGATGCGGGTCGCGTCGGTGACCTGGCCGTCCTTGACCGGCACGTTCAGATCGGCGCGCAGCAGCACGCGCTGGCCGGCGACATCGAGATCGTCGAGGGTGCGAAACCGCGCCATGGGCTTTTCTCCGGGTAAGATCACGAGCGATTTATTGCCGCATGCCGGCCCCTTTGCAAACCCGCCGGCGCGCGCTACCTCCAGGGAGGCATGGCCAACACCGTTGACAAGCTCGCCTTCGAGACCGCCCAGGCAGCGCGGATCGGCTGGTTTTTCGGCCAGAAGCTGTTGGCCGCGCGGCTCGCCCGGCCGGTGCCGGCGCCGGCGGAATTGCGCGGCCGCAAGATGCCCGGCCGCGAGCGCCTCCTCGCCGATCTGTGGCGGCTCGTCGAACAGGATTGGCGCAATATCGCAGCCGGCATCTACGCGGCACCCGAGGACCCGCGGGGCAGCCCGCTCGCCGGGTTGCGCCGC
>DATCQF010000581.1:0-5406 GCA_036569735.1 Allostellaceae bacterium
GGTTCGCGGGCAGCGAACCCCGTCCGGGATGAATTGTGCGCCGGCGCTTTCGAGCGCATGCCGGATCGCGCCAGCGGAACGCGCTAAGACCGGCTCATTTCCGGCTTCGACCCGGCGCAGCGTCGCCAGCGATACCCCTGCGCGCTGCGCGAGGTCGGATTGATCGAGGCGCAACAGGGCGCGGGCAGCGCGGATCTGAGCAGCGGTTATCATGAGCGATAGTTATCGTTTTGAGCGGAACTATTCAAGTCCGACGCGTCACCCGCAAGGAAGTGAGAGAGGCGAAAGAACGCCGGAACATCACCCCGGCGTGGTCCCTCGTGGCGGATGACAACGCCGTGTCGTTGCCGCAAGCTTGGCGCCAACAGGGGGGTGAGGGATGGACGAGGGCAGTCAAGCTGCTCCGGCCCGGGGAGGAGCAGCGCCGGTGCAGCGGAGCGGCTGGCGGGCGACCGGCATCGTCGCGGCTTCGCTCGCCCTCCTCGTCATGTTGGCGATCGGGTGGGGTTTCCTGCGCCCGGGTTACAGCCCGCCCCTCCCGCCCGGGCCCGCGACGGCGGAGCCGGATTTTTTCCGGCCGACACCGGCGCAATTGGCGGGGTTCGAGATCGAACCGGTGCGGCCGGTCAGCTTTCGCTCGGAGCGCATCACCGAGGGCAACATCGCGATCGACGATGATCTGACGACGGCGGTGTTCTCGCCCTATTCCGGCCGGGTCGCGCGCCTCGTTGCCCGGCTCGGCGACCGCGTCCTGCCGGGTGCGCCCTTGTTCGCTGTCGAGGCGAGCGAGTTTGTCCAGGCGATGAACGACCTGATCACCGCCGCCGCTACGCTGCGCACCGCCCGGGCACAGCTGTCGCAGGCCGCGACCAACGAGAAGCGCGCGCATGAGCTCTATCTTGCAAAAGGCGGGGCGCTGAAGGATTGGCAGCAGAGCCAGACCGATCTCGCCGCCGCGCAGAACGCCGCGCGCACCGCCGAGATCGCCCTCGCCGCGGTGCGCAACCGGCTGCGCATCCTCGGCAAGAGCGAATCGGAGATCGCCGCCTTGGAAACCCAGCCGACCCAGAAGCTCGATCCCTTAGCGGTGGTGACGGCGCCGATCGCCGGGACGGTGACGCAGCGCCGGATAGGGCTCGGCCAGTACATCCAAAGCGGCGGCGACAACCCGGTCTATACGATCGGCGATCTGTCGAGACTGTGGCTGGTCGCCAACGTGCGCGAGGTGGATGCCCCGCTGATGCGGGTCGGCGCGCCGGTCGCGGTCAGGGTGCCGGCCTTTCCCGATCGGGTGTTCGACGCGGCGATCTCGTGGATCGCACCGGCGCTCGACCCCACCACGCACCGGCTGCCGGTGCGGGCCGAAATCGCCAACCCCGACGGCGCGCTGAAGCCGATGATGTTCGCCAATTTCAGCATCGGCACCGGCGCCGCGGTGACCGCGCCGGCGGTGCCGCCAAGCGCGATCGTCTATGAGGGCGACAGCGCGCGGGTGTGGGTCGCGCGGGACGACGGCACGATCGCCGCGCGCGCGGTTACCACCGGGCGAACCGAAGGCGGCATGGTCGAGATCCGCGAGGGCCTCACGCCCGGCGAACGGGTGGTGACCCGCGGCACCCTCTTCATCGACCGCGCCGGCGGCGCCGGATGAGCGGTCAGGCGATCAGTGAACCGCGCGCGGTTTCACCGGAATGAATGCCGTCATCGCCTTCGCGCTGCGCCAACGGCGCTTGATGGTTGTGCTGCTGCTGTTGGTATTCGCAATCGGCATCGCCAGCTTCATCAGACTCAACATCGAAGCCTATCCCGATCCGGTGCCGCCCCTGGTCGACATCGTGACCCAGAACCCCGGCCAGTCGGCCGAGGAGATCGAGCGCTACATCACGATCCCGCTCGAGATCGAATTGTCCGGCATTCCGCACGTCACCGCGATCCGCACGATCTCGCTGTTCGGCCTCTCCGACGTCGCCGTGCAATTCACCTATGACTTCACCTATGAGGAGGCGGAGCAGAGGGTCATCAATCGGCTGTCGCGCCTCGATTCGCTGCCCAACGGCGTGACGCCGGCAATCTCCTCGGACAGCCCGATCGGCGAAATCTACCGCTACCGTATCGTCGGCCCGCCGGGGTACAGCCTGACCGATCTGAAGACGATCGAGGACTGGATCGTCGAGCGCCGCTTGCGGGCGGTGCCGGGGATCATCGACGTCACCGGCTGGGGCGGCAAGACCAAGACCTACGAGGTCGCGGTCGATCTCGACCGCCTGCTGCAATACGCCGTCACGCTGCCGCAGGTGCTGCAGGCGCTCAACAACAGCAACAACAATGTCGGCGGCCAGACAGTCAATTTCGGGGCGCAGTCGGCGATCGTGCGCGGCGTTGGCCTCATTCACTCGATCAACCAGATCGGCGACACGCTGGTGACGCTCAACAACGGCGCGCCGCTGCGCATCCGCGACGTCGCGACGGTCAGCGTCGGCCATCAACCGCGCCTCGGCATCGCCGGCCAGGACGACGACGACGACATCGTCGCGGGGATCGTCCTGATGCACCGCGGCGAACAGAGCCTGCCGACCATCCGCCGGGTCGCGGCGGAAATCGAAAGGATCAACAGTTCCAACCTGCTTCCGCCCGGGGTGCGGATCGTCCCGCTCTACGACCAGGGCGGGCTGGTGGCGACGACGACGGACACCGTTCTCCACAACATGCTGTTCGGCATCGTCCTCATATTTTTCGTGCAATGGATCTTTCTCGGCGATCTGCGCAGCGCCATCGTCGTCGGGGCGACGATCCCGTTCGCCCTGTTTTTCGCGGTCGCGATCCTGGTGGTGCGCGGTGAATCGGCGAACCTCTTGTCGGTTGGCGCGATTGATTTCGGCCTGATCGTCGACGCCACGGTACTGATGGTCGAGAACATCTTCCGGCATCTCGGCGAAGCCGAGCGGGCGCAGCTTCAGGCGCCGGCCGCTACCGTCCGGGCCGCCATCGCCGGGGAAGCGGGGTTCACCGGCAAGCTCGGGACCATCTTTCGCGCGGCCGCCGAGGTGGACCGCGCGATCTTCTTCGCCGCGGCGATCATCATCGCCGGCTTCGTGCCGCTGTTCACGATGTCCGGCATCGAAGGACACATTTTCGCGCCGATGGCCAAAACCTACGGCTACGCGATTTTGGGCGGGTTGATTGCCGCCTTTACGATCTCGCCGGCGTTGAGCGCCTTGTTGCTGCCGGAGAACGCGGGCGAAGCGGAGACCGCCATCGTGCGCGGGCTGCGCCGCCTCTATATGCCAGGGCTCGGCCTCGCGCTCGCGCACCGCACCGCGACCTTGGTCGCCGCCGGGGCGGTCATGGCGCTGGCGGTGCTCGCGCTGCCCTCGCTCGGCCTCGAATTCCTGCCCAAGCTCGAAGAGGGCAATCTGTGGATCCGCGCCAGGATGCCGCCGTCGATCTCGCTCGAGGAGGGCAACATCTATGTCAACCGGATGCGCCGGCTGATCCGCGGTTTCCCCGAGGTCGCGACCGTCGTCTCGCAACAGGGCCGGCCCGATGACGGCACCGATCCCACCGGCTTTTTCAACGTCGAATTCTTCGCTCCGCTCAAACCCTCGGCGGCCTGGCCGGCGGGGGTCGACAAGAACACCCTGACGCAGCGGGTCGACGCTGCCTTGACCGCCCAATTTCCCGGCGTGGCGTTTGATTTTTCGCAATATCTCGAGGACAACGTCGAGGAAGAGATGTCCGGCGTCAAGGCCGAGAACGCGGCGAAATTGTTCGGCAACGACCTCGCCACGCTTGAAAAAATCAGCGAGCGGATCAAACAGGTGATTGCGAGGGTGCCGGGGATCACCGACCTTGCGGTGCTCTCCTCGCTCGGGCAGCCGACCCTCGAGATCGCCATCGACCGCAATCGGGCGGCGCGTTACGGCCTCGCCCCGGGCGACATCAATACGACCATCGCCGCCGCGATCGGCGGGCAGGCCGCCGGAAATCTCTATGAGGAGGGCAGCGACCGCAACTTTCCGATCATCGTGCGGCTCGCCCCCAAATATCGCGAAAGCCTCGATGCCATTCGCCGGATCACGGTCGGGGCCGCAAGCCCGGAGGGCGGCGCAACCGTGCCGATCCCGCTCAGCGATGTCGCCGATGTAAAGCTCGTCTCGGGCGCCTCCTTCATCTACCGCGAGAACCAGGAGCGCTATACCCCGATCAAGTTCAGCGTGCGCGGGCGCGATCTCGGCGGCGCCGTGCGCGAAGCCCAGCGCAAGGTCGCCGAGGAGGTCCAGATTCCCGGCGGCTACCACCTCGAATGGGTCGGTGAGTTCGGCGCGTTGCAGGATGCGATCGGACGCCTCTCGATTGTCGTGCCGTTGAGCCTCGCGTTGATCGGCGCCCTATTGTTCATCAACTTCGCCTCGCTGGTCGACGCGCTTCTCGCGGCCAGCGTTTTGCCGATGGCGCTGATCGGCGGCACCTTTGCGCTCTATGTCACCGGCACCGCGTTCAGCGTGTCCGCGGCGATCGGCTTTGTCGCGCTGTTCGGGATCGCGGCGATGGAAGGGATCATCATCCTTTCGTATTTCAACATGCTGATCGACGCGGGGTTGGAGCGGTTGGCCGCGATCACCCGCGCCTGTCACCTGCGGCTGCGCCCGGTGATGATGACCTGCATGGCCGGCTGCGTCGGCCTCCTGCCGGCGGCGCTGTCGACCGGCATCGGCTCTCAGGTGCAAAAGCCGCTCGCGATCGTCGTGGTCGGGGGCATCCTGTTGGCGCCGCTGCTGATCCTCTTGGTGCTGCCGGTGCTGATCGCCATCTTCTCGCGCCGCCAGCCACCCCCGACACCCGTCGAGGGCGAGTAGGCGATATTGGGCTCGCGCAAGCGAAGTGAAGCGCTACAGCCCGAGCACCTCCTTCATGCCGTAGAGCCCGGGCGGCCGGCCGACGAGCCACAGCGCGGCGCGCACCGCGCCCTTTGAGTAGATGCCGCGGTCGGTCGCGCGATGGGTCAATTCGAGCCGCTCGCCGATCCCGGCGAAGATCACATGGTGCTCGCCGATGTTGTCGCCGCCGCGCAGCGCGGCAAAGCCGATGGCTCCGGCCGGGCGCGGCCCGGTGATGCCGTCGCGCCCGCGCTGCGCCACCGCGTCGAACGCCACGCCGCGCGACGCAGCGGCGGCGCGGCCGAGGGCGAGCGCGGTGCCGGACGGCGCATCGACCTTGCCGCGATGGTGCATCTCGATGATCTCGATGTCCCAATCGGCCCCGAGCCGCGCCGCCACCTGATCGACCAGCCCCAATAACAGGTTGATGCCGAGGCTGGTGTTGGCCGCCCAGACGATCGGCACGCGCGTGGCCGCCTCGCGGAGCATTTTCTCCTCGTCGCCCTGGAGCCCGGTCGTCCCGATAACC
>DATCQF010000582.1:0-1533 GCA_036569735.1 Allostellaceae bacterium
CCAGCCGCAACAGCGGCAGGCCCGGCAGGCGCTCGCCCTCGGCTTCGGCGTCGAGCCGGTTCGGGATCTTCGCCCAGGCCAGCCCGGCGAACGCAATCATGAACGGCACCATCGCCCAGAACGAGCCGCGCCACCAGTTGATCGCCGCGAAGAGGCCCCCGACGATCGGCCCGCTCAAATGACAGGCGGTGAACGTGGCTTGCGATATCGCGATGATGCGGGTGCGCAGCCGCGCGTCGAAGAGCGTCGTGATCAGCGCCATCCCGCTGCCGGCGACGAGGCCGCCGGCCCACCCCTGTACGGCCCGCGCCGCGATAAGCGCGCCGATGTCGGGCGCCAGCGCGCACGCCGCGGTGCCGAGCGCGAACACGCCGGCGCCCAGCGCATAGCCGCGCCGCGCGCCGAACCTCGACCAGATGATGCCGGTCGACGATGCGCCGACGATCGAGCCGATCGTGTAGAGCATCGCCGCCCAGGTGTAATAGGCCGCGCCCCCGATGTCGGCGACGATCGTCGGCATGATGATCGCGATCACCAGCATCTGGGTCGCGTGCATCGCGATGCCGCCGATCACCAGCGCGGAATAGAGCCCCCGCCCTTCGCGGAATATCTCGCCCCAGGCGCCCTTGGTTACCTCGCGCGCGGGTATTGCGCTGGAATCACTCATCCGGGGAAATTGCCCGAAGACGGGGTGGCATTACTGCCCTTATCTCAGGCGTGTGCCGAGCCAATTTGCCGCCGCACAGGATTGCTGGACCGGGTGCATCGCGTCCTTCGAGACAGCGCTTCGCGCTTCCTCAGGATGAGGGTGAGTTGTTGTTGCCATGCAATAAATTTCCTCATCCTGAGGAGCGCCCAGAGGGCGCGTCTCGAAGGACGCGTCACGCCGATGCCAATTAGGGTCACCGGATGAGCAGGTCCAGATCGATCGCCATGGCCATCGCCAGATAACCGACCCGGTTCGGGTGGATCTTGTCGCCCGGCCCGCCGGTGGTGCTTTCGGGGACGAATTCGGGGCGCAGCTGGCCGGTCGTGGGATCGAGCGTCGCGGCGTCGAAATCGGCGACCCCGTCGAAGAGGCCGCCCGAGCGGATGAATTGGTTGAGCGCCTTCCTTTTGGCGTCCTCTTCGGAGGAGCCGTGGTTGGGGTTGGTGCTACCGAGCGCCGAGGTCAGGGTCGCGCCGATGATACGCACGCCCTTAAATCTGGCGCGGATCCGGCCGACGATGTCCCTCATGCCGGCCTCGACCGCGGCGACCGTGGCTTTGCCGTTCTCGCTGAAATCGTTGATCCCTTCGAGCCAGACGACCGCCGCAACTCCGGACAGCGTGAGGACGTCGCGCTCGAGCCGCTCTCTCGCCGATGGCCCGCCGGGAAACGGCAGCGGCGGCGGGTATTCGGCGGGCCCTACGACCTGGTTGCCGCCGATTCCGGCGTTCACCATGGCGACCCTGTAATTGCGTGCAGCCGGCGGGCCAGTACGTCGGGCCAGCGGTCGTCGCCGTTGATCGTCGAGGCGGTGCCGTCGGTGA
>DATCQF010000583.1:0-2481 GCA_036569735.1 Allostellaceae bacterium
GCGCCACGCAATGCCCGCGCCGTCGCCAATCCGATCGTGCCGGCCCCGCCGGTCACCACGGCAACCTGACCGGAAAGCGGGCTAGCGCCGACCGCGCCGAGCTTTGCCTGTTCGAGGGGCCAGTACTCGACCTCGAACAGCTCGGCCTCGGAAAGCGACTCGAAGGTTCCGACCGCCTCGGCATCGCTGACCGTCGCGACCCAGGATTCGGCGATGTCGGCGGCGATTGCCGCGTCGCGCGCGCTGCGACCGAGCCCGAAGAGGCCCAGCCCCGGCACCAGGATGACCCGCGGGATGGGGTCGAGCTCGTGCTTTCCCACAGCCGAGGCGGTGTTGTGGCGCGCGAAATAGGCGTGGTAGCCGGCGACGAAATGCTCGACCGCGCCCTGCGCCGCACCCGCGAAATCGTCGAGCCGGCCGCGCTCCGGCGGCGGCACGATCAAGGGATGGTTCTTGGTGCGGATCGTGTGGTCGGGGGTGACGACCCCGGCCTGCCCATAGCGCGACAATTCGGCGCCGTTGACGAAATTGACGGTTGCCGGCCCGCCCCGGAAATCGAGCACAAAGCGCTGGTAGTGCCCGGGCGTCGCCGGGTCGGCAATCGCGCAGGCGCCGCGCAGGATCGGCGCGATCTCGGCCGCTTTGGCCAGGGCGGCGGGCAGCGTCGCCGGGGCGAAGACGCGTCTGCGGCCGCGCGCGAGGCGCTCTTCGGCCAGGCTGACGACCCTGACCATCCGCTCATAGGACTCGCGCGCGGTGTCGCCAAAGCTGAAGACCCCGTGCTTTAAGAGGACGAGGCCCTCGACCGCGGGATCCTCATCGAACACCTCGGCCGCCTTCTTGGCGAGGAGAAACCCCGGCATGATGTAGGGCACGATCCCCACCCGGCTGCCGTAGAGATCGGCAATGCGCTCGGCCGCGTCAGGCTGGTCGGCGAGGCTGAGGACCGCGCTCGCATGGGTGTGGTCGACGAATTTGTGCGGCAGAAAAGCGTGTAGCAGGGTCTCGACCGACGGGTTGGGGGCACCCGGATCGATCAGATTGGCGCGCAGGATGCGCACCATGTCCGCGTCGGACAACGCATTGCGCGCGAGGAGCCTCGCCAATGGCGCTAGGCGCAATGCGGGCAGACCGGCCGGCTCGATCTTGGCCATGTCCCAGCCGCTGCCCTTGATGCACAACACCTCGGCGGGGTCGCCGAGGAGGTCGGGCAGGACGGTCTTGACCGAGATGTTGCCGCCGCCATGCAGGACGAGGCGCGGATCGCCGCCGAGGAGGCGCGAAGTATAGACGCGCAATGCGATGTCGCGCCCGGCCGATCCCGCCACCGCCCCGCTCGCGCCAAAGCACTGGACCATCGCCTCGGCATCGCCGTCCGACCACAGGCTGCGCATGGCTGGTTTCCCGATTCTGACGTTCTCTCCACCCACTCTGTCGTATCGGCGACAGCCAGTCTTTACGGCAGCAGCGGGTCCCGGCCTGCGCCGGGATGGCGATAAATTGGGCCAACTTCGCGAAGTGAAGCAATCCCGCTACGCAGCACACTACTCCCTCTCTGCCCCTGGGGGCGGAGAGGGCCGAGGTGAGGTGGGGGATTCCAGAGCGCTCGCCAAGACCCACCTCACCCTCCCGCGCCTGTGGCGCGGGCCCCTCCCTCTCCCCCTGAAGGGCGGAGAGGGCAAAATCCTTGCGCCGCGGCTCAGTTCGGCGCGGCGGCGGGCGGGCGGGTGGTTTCCAGGCCGGCCGGGTCGCCGACCACGGCGAAGCTGAGCTTTGCCGGGTCGAACAGGCGGCGCGCCACCGCGCGGGCCTCGTCGAGGGTGACCCCGCCGATCAACTCCGCGCGGCGATCGAGGTAATCGATGCCGAGCTTGTCGAGCTGCATCTGGACGAGCACCGCGGCGATGTGCCGGGTCGAATCGAGGCTGAGCGGAAACGAGCCGGCCAGGTAGGTCTGGGCGTCGCGCAATTCAGCGTCGGTCGGGCCATCCTCGCGCATGCGCTGCCATTCGGCGCGGATCAAGGCGATCGATTCGGCGACCCGGCTGTTCTCGGTGGCGATGCTGCCGAGGATCAGCCCGGCATGGCGGTACGGCACCAGCCCCGTTGAAACGCCGTAGGCCAGCCCGCGCTTGTCGCGGATCTCCTTCATCAGGCGCCCGCGAAAACCGCCGCCGCCGAGGATGTCGTTGAGGACGAAAGCGGCATACCAGTCGGGGTCGTCGCGCTTAGGCCCGGCCTGGCCAAAGCTGACCACGCTTTGCGGCACCGCCGTGCGGCGCACGACCAGAGCCCCGCTATCGCCTGGGCTGGCCTCGGGAATGGCGGCGCGGTCATCGCCCGATTGATCGCCCGGGGAAAGGCCGCCGAACACCTGGCCGATCAGCCCGGAGAGCTCGGCCGCGGTGATGTCGCCGACTGCGGCGATCACCAGGCCGTTGCGTTGAACATGGGAAGCGACGAAATCGGCAAGGTCGGCAC
>DATCQF010000584.1:0-2926 GCA_036569735.1 Allostellaceae bacterium
AAGTCGGTCAGCAACGCGCTCACCGTTTCGGGCTGTTCCTGCTGCACCCAGTGGCCGTCGCCGTCGAGGAGGTGACAGCCCAGCATTCGGGTGCACGCGGCTGCCTGCATCCGCTCGAAGCTGCCGGGCCGCTGGTAGACCCCCCAGTCGCTCTTTCCCGAGATGAACAGCGACGGCACATCGATGGTCCGGCCCGAAAACAGCTGCAGCTCGCTCTCGAAGGCGCCGCCGCTGCGCGATCGATACCAGTTCAATCCGCCCTGGAACCCGGTGCGCCGGTATTCGCCGGCATAGACGGCAAGCTCGCGGTCGGGCAGCCATTGGCAGGCGGCGATCTCGATGGCCGACGGCATTTCCTTTGCGACGCCGGTCGGCATGTCGTCGGCCAGGTCCATGATGTAGTAGGTCGGCATCCGGGCCAGCTCGCCGGCGCTCCACGATTCGAGGCGATGCGGGCGGTTGCCCTTCCAATCGGCGCTCTTGTGGTGGAAATAGGCACGCAGGAAGTCGTGAACACCCTGCTCGCATTGCCACATCGCGGCATTGGCCGGACGGGTGGAGTACCACCATTGGTAATGCTTGCGGGGCCGCGCGAGCGCCGCCAGCGCCTCGTGGATCGTCGGGCTCGTCGGAATTTCGGGCGGCTTCCCATCAGTGTCGAACGGCAGTTCCGGCGGACCGGCGAACGGCGCGCTCATCAGTGCGAGCGAGCGGAACACGTCCGGGCGTACCAGCGCGCACCAGGCGGCGACCGACGCACCGAAATCGTGCCCGATGACCGCCGCGGCCGAGCGGTAGCCCAACGCCGCCACCAGACCCAGCGCATCCCTGACCGCGTTGAGCAGCCGGAACGGGCGGAGGTCATCGTCGTAATTGGCGCTCCAGCCCGTCGTGCGGCCATAGCCCCGCTGGTCGGGCGCGACGATATGGAACCCCGCCTCGGCGAGCGGCAGCATCACCTTGCGCCAGGAATAGGCGATTTCCGGGAAGCCGTGCAGCAGGAGGACGAGCGGCCGGTCCGCAGCCGCGAAACCCGCCTCCAGCACATGCATGTCGAGGCCGTTGATGTCGCGCACAAAGCGGGAGCGGATGGCGGGCGGCAGAGTGGCGGGGTCTAGAGGCTCCATTTGCAAGGCTCCCATAGAGACCGTCAGAACCCGCCATCGCGCTGCATCGTCTCCAGTACGGCGACGGCGGCGCGGGTCATCGGGTCATCGGCGCCGCGGGCGCGGTGCTGGATCTCCACGATCTGGTGCTGCAGCCAATAGGCTTCGGCGCGCTCGCCGTCCTGCCACAGGATCGCGGCGAGGTTGCCCATCGCGGCGAGAGTGTCGCCGTCCGCCTCACCCAGCACCCGCTGCATCGTCTCGATCGCAATCCCCAGGAGCGCGCGGGCGCCGGCGACGTCGCCCTGCGCGGCCACGGTGCCGGCCAGATTGTTGACCGCGCGCAAGGTGTCGCGCCCGGTCTCGCCCCACGCCTGCGGCCCCATCGTCACGATGTGCTCCTGCAGCCGGCGCGCCTCGTCGAGATCGCCCTCGGCGCCGAGCGTCGTCGCGAGCTTGCCGAGCGCCTTCAAGGTGTCGCCATGCGCCTCGCCCAGCACCCGCCGGCGCACCAGGACGACATGCTCTTCGAGCGCGCGCACTTCGGCGAGCCGGCCACGCGCCCACAGCATCTCGGCGAGGTCGAGCATCGCAAGAAGCGTGTCGGGATGCTCCTCGCCCTGGATGCGGCGCAGTTCGTCGACGCGCTCCCGGCATTGGGCGAGGGTTGGTCGGTCGCTCATCCCGTTACCCTGCCGCCGAACGCTTTGCCGGACAAGCCGCTGATGTAAGATGGCCCCCTTGCGCGAGAAGGATGGCGCAAAATCTGCGGGGCCGCCGATGCACGATGCCGACCAGTCGATCCCTATCCTCGATCTCGGTCCCTACCTCGCCGGCGAGCCGGGCGCCGACCTTCGGCTCGCCGGAGAGCTGCGGCGGGCTTGCGAGGAGATCGGGTTTTATTTCATCACCCGTCATGGCGTGAAGCAGAGCCTCATCGACGCCGCCTTTGCCGAGACCGCGCGGTTTCACGCCCAGCATCTCGCCGACAAGATGAGGCTACTGATCAACGACCACATGATCGGCTACCTGCCGGTCGGCTACAGCACCTTCCGCAGCTCCAATATCAACCGCAACACCAAGCACGATCTGAACGAGGCGCTGTTCATCCGCCGCGAGCGCGCGGCCGGCGACCCCGATGTCGTATCCGGCAAGAGGTGGCGCGGGCTCAACCGGTGGCCATCCGGTCTGCCGGGGTTCCGCGACACGATGCTGCAATATTTCCGCACGATGGAGGCGCTCGGGCGGAAGCTGCTGCCGCTCTACGCGCTGGCGCTCGACCTCCCGCGCGACTACTTCCTGCCTCTGTTCGAGGGGGCGCACATTAATCTGCGGCTGTCGCATTACCCGGCGGACGCAGCGGCCGAGGACAACCAGTTCGGCATCGCGCCGCACGCCGACGCCGGATTTTTGACGATGCTGCCGCAATCGGCGGTGCCCGGCCTCGAGATCCGCACCGCCTCGGGAAGGTGGCTCGCCGCGCCTCCGCTGGCCGGGAGCTACCTGGTCAATACCGGCGACACCCTCAACCGCTGGACCAACGGGCGGTTTCTCTCGACGCCGCACCGCGCCAGCAACAATTCGGGCCAGGAACGCTATGCCATGCCGTTCTTCTACGATCCCAATACCGACACGATGATCGAGTGCCTGCCGACCTGCCAGGGGCCGGACAACCCGCCCAAATATCCGCCGCAGACCTACGGCGATTTCTACGCCTGGTTCATCGCCAGGAACTACGCCCATCAGCAGGACGCGGCGGAGTAGGCACGCGATGCAGCAGAGCCCCCACCCCAACCCTCCCCCGCAAGCAGGGGAGGGAG
>DATCQF010000585.1:0-3482 GCA_036569735.1 Allostellaceae bacterium
CCCCGCCCGGTTGCTGCCCCGGCTGCTGCCCCTGTTGCTGCTGCTCGCCGGGCTGCCCATTGCGGTTCTGCCGGCCCTGCTGGCGCTGGGCGCGGAAGCTGCGGTCGAGCAATTGGCGCTGGCGCTGCATCAATTCCTGCATGCCGCGCATCATCTGCTGCGCCTCGCTGGCGCCGCGCTGCATCTGGCCGGGACGCGCGGCGCGCAGGTTTTCCAGCATGTTTTGCAGCTGCGACAACAGCTGGCGGGCCTCGTCGCGCGCGCCGCTGCGCGCCAGCTCGCGGGCGCGGTCGAGCATGCGTTGCAGATCGCGCGAGGTGAGAACCTTCGACGGGTCGATCGGGTTCGTCGCCTCGTTCGGATGTTGCTGCAGCTCTTGCGCCAAGGCTTGCATATAGCGGTCGAGCGCCTCGCGCAGCTGTTGCATCAGCCGCTCGATCTCGGCGTCGGGCGCGCCTTTGGCGAGAGCCTCCTGCAACTCCTGCTGGAGCCGGCGCAGGTCGCGCTCGGCCATCGACATGCTGCCGTCCTCGATGCGCAGAGCGGTGTCCCACAACAGCTGCTCGACCGCGGCGATCGTGTCCTTGCCCGCGTCACGGCGCAGCTGCTGCTGGGCTAGGCGCAACCCGAGATAAACCACCGCGTCGTCGCGGTAGAGCACCGGACGCTGGTTCAGATCGCCGAGGATCTCGGCGACCGCCTCGGCCGAACCCGGGTCTTTCGCCAGTTCCTTGCGCTGGTCGACGATCGCGCGCGCCACCGGGTGGTGAAAGACGCGCTCGGGCAGGACCATTTGCACCGGCTCGCTCTCGCCGGTCTGGCCGAGCGCATCCACCGCGATGAGCCGGATCTCGACCGGCAGGCCGGCCCACGGGTGCGGCGAGAGATCGTGATAGCTCGTCGCCTCGGCATCCTTGAGGTGGAGACCCGGCAGAGGCAGCTCCAGTTCGATCACCTCCCCAGGCGCGCCCCCGGGCGCACCCTCGGAGGCGCCACCCTGGCGGCGGATCGCCGCCTTCACGCTCTCGACCCCGTAATCGTCGCTCGTCCGGTAATCGAGGCGCAGCGCGGCGCGCGCGGTGGCCTTGGGCGGCTGGGCAAAGGCGATCGTCGGGGGGGTGTCGGGAATGATGGCGATCGGCCAGCTGCCAAGCACCGTCCCGCCCTGGCTCAGGGTTAGCTTATTGCCGCTGGTCAGCGTGGCTTCGACCCGGAAATTCTGCTTGTCGAGCGCGGCGAAATCGCGCGCTTCCTCGTCGATTCCCAGGCGCGGCACGGCTGTCCCGCCATGCACCTGGGCCAAGAGAATGCTCCCGGTCGCAACCTGTACCGGCGCGCTGTCGCCGCTCCGCAGGAATTGCGGCGCGAGCCCGGTGTATTCGGGCGGCGTCAGCCACAAATCGAAGCTCGCCGCGACCGCCGCCGGCCCGTCGTCCAACACCGGTACGACAGCGCGGGCCACCAGGTCGCGCCACTCGTCGCCGGCGTCGATCGCGCCGAGCAGCAGGAGGATCGCCAGCACCGAGCGGGTCCCATAGGGATCACGCCGGGCGAGGCCCGAAACCGGCCAGCCGACCCGCAAGCGGCGCACCGCCTGCGCCATCCGGCGCTGATGCGCGGCCCACAGCGCGGCCGCCGGGCCGTCGAGCGGTCCGCTCGGGCGATCGCCGAGCGCCTCCAGCGGGCGATGCGCCAATCCGCTCGCCTGTTCGATGCGGCGCCTTGCCATGATGCGATCCGGCCAGGCGCCGATCCCGGCCGCGCGCAATCCCCACACCACCGCGCCGGCGAAAGCGAGCGCGAAGAGGGCCAGGATTCCGGCATGCGCGGGCCCCCCCAACAGCGGCAGCACATCGAACAGCGCCGCCACCGCGAGGAGGCCGAGGACGCACAAGGCCGGCCAGGCATTAGGCCACGCCCGCTCCCACGAGAGCGCGGCCCGCGCCAGCCGCAATCGCGTGGCGAGCCGGCGTTTCGGCAGGGGCAGATCGGTCATGCGGCACCCCGCTTGCGGGCCGGTTCCTCCCGGGGATCGGCGAGGGGACCGGCGAGAAAATCGGGTACGGTATCCAGCCCCAGCATCGCCTCGTGGCTCGGCCGCGCCCGGATCACGGCAAACCGGCTGCCTGAAGCGAGCACTTCGGGCACCAGGAGCCGGCTGTTGTAGGTCGAGCTCATCACCGCGCCATAGGCGCCGGCATTGCTCAGCGCCACCAGATCGTCCTCGGCAAGCGGCGGGAGATCGCGCGCGCTGGCAAAGCTGTCAGCAGTTTCGCAGATCGGGCCGACGACATCGGCCGGGCTTAAGACGGCGCCGGGGGCGGGCAGCCGAACCGGAACGATATCGTGCCACGCTTCGTACAGCGCCGGCCGGATCAGGTCGTTCATCGCCGCATCGACAATGACGAACCGCCTGGACGCGCCGTCCTTGACGTAGATCACCTTCGCGACGAGCAATCCCGAAGGCCCGACCAGCACGCGGCCGGGCTCACACGTGATATCGACATCGAGCGTGCCGAAAACGCCCAGCACCAGGCGCGCATAATCCTTTGGGTCCGGCGGGGTTTCCGCGTGATAGCGAATGCCGAGGCCACCGCCGAGATCGACGCGCCGTACGACGAGGCCGACCTGGCGCAGTTCGACGATCAGCTCGCCAGCCGCTCGAATGCCTCCTGGAAGGGACCGAGACCGCCGCCGGTCTGGGAGCCGATATGCACCGCGAGCCCGACCGGCTCGATGCCCGGCAGCTCGGCGGCCATGCGATAAGCCTCGCCGGTATCCTCAAGGTCGATGCCGAACTTGTTTTCCTTCTTGCCGGTGGCGATCTTGGCGTGGGTCAGCGCATCGACATCCGGATTGACCCGGATCGCGATCCGGGCGGTCGCGCCACGCGCCGCCGCCACCTCGCTGAGCCGATGCAGCTCGGGGATCGACTCGACGTTGATCTGGTGGATCCCGGCGGCAAGTGCGGCGTCGAGCTCGGCGCGGGTCTTGCCGACACCGGAGAAGACGATGCGCTGCGGCGGAACGCCGGCGGCGAGAGCGCGGCGCAATTCGCCTTCCGAGACGACATCGGCGCCGGCCCCGAGCCGGGCGAAAATCCGCAGCACAGCCTGGTTCGAATTGGCCTTGACGGCATAGCAGATCAGCGGGCGAGCCGGCGCGAAAGCCTCGGCAAAGTTGCGATAGCGGGCGCTCAGGGAGGCGGCGGAATACAGGTAAAAGGGTGTACCGACCGCCTCGGCGATGCGTGCGACCGGCACCGCCTCGACATGCAGCTCGCCGTCGCTATAGGCAAAGAAATCAGGCACTCGGATAGGTCCTGGGAAAGGTGTTGGGCTCGTCGGGCGGCGGCTGCGGCGCCCCCTTCTTGCCGCAACCGGCGAGTGCCAGCACGACGACGAGGAGGACGAGCACCCGACCAATGGCCGCAATCGCCGTGCGCCCTTCGAGACGCGCTCCGGTGGCGCGCTCCTCAGGAT
>DATCQF010000586.1:0-2414 GCA_036569735.1 Allostellaceae bacterium
CAGACACTCCCTCCCCCGCAAGCGGGGGAGGGTTGGGGTGGGGGCCGGCGCCGACCAGGAACCGCGCCACCGTCTCGATCGGCTTCTGGGTGGCCGAGAGGCCGATGCGCAGCACGCGGTGGCCGCACAAGGCGTCGAGCCGCTCGAGCGAGACGGCGAGGTGCGACCCGCGCTTGTTCGACGCCACCGCGTGGATCTCGTCGACAATGACCGTGCGCGTCGTCGCCAGCATCCGGCGGCCGCTTTCGGAACCGAGCAGGATGTAGAACGATTCGGGCGTGGTCACGAGGATGTGCGGCGGGCATCGCCGCATCCGGTCGCGCTCGGCCGCCGGCGTGTCGCCGGTGCGCACCCAGGTGCGGATCGCGACCTCGGGCAGGCCCTGCCTCGCCAATTCCGCGGCTATGCCGGAAAGCGGGCGTTCGAGGTTGCGCTGGATGTCGTTCGACAGCGCCTTCAGCGGCGAGACGTAGACCACCTGCGTCTCGTCGGCGAGGCGCCCCTCGATCCCCTGGCGCACCAGCCCGTCGATCGCCGCGAGAAAGGCGGCCAGCGTCTTCCCCGATCCGGTCGGGGCCGCGATCAGCACATGCCGGCCCTCCTTGATGGCCGGCCACGCCTCGGCCTGCGCCTCGGTCGGCGCGGCGAAGCTGCGGGCAAACCAGGCGGCGACGGCCGGGTGAAACAAGGGAGCTGATGTCATCGAATGGCGGAAGGATTTACGGCCGGGTCCGGATAGTCGAGAAATAAATGCTGCGGTGATCACAAAATCAACTCCCGCCGACCCTCGCCAGCCGCACTTTTGCGCGGCCGAAGCGTTGACCTGGATCAAGGCCGGTTCGGCGCCGGCCGATATACCGGCGCGTCCCTGGACAACCCCAGGGTGAATCGACTGCAAATCGGTAGAGGTTCGCATGATCGGGACCAACCGCGATCTGGCTGAAATGCAGCAGATCCTGGATAGCGAAATCCTCCGGCTGAACGACCTCTCCGGCGGCACGAGCGGCCCCGGGGGAATCGAGCAACGCCTGGCATTGATGTGCCGTCAGCGGATTTCGGTCTGCGCGGCGCTGGTCAACCGGCGGATCGAGGCGGCGAACAAGGTGGTCGAGTTCTCTCGCTGGGTCAGCGGAAACGGCGCTCTGAGCAGGCTGGACGGCGAGCCCAACCGAGCCGGCCCGGTCGCCGACACGGCTTGGCAGCAACCCAGCTCGGGCAACCCCCTCGGACTGACCTGATCGCAAGCGCTGTCGTGGGTCAGCCCGCGAGGCCGCGCTGGGCGAGGAGCGGACCGATCGCCGGTTCGCGGCCGCGGAACGCGCGGTAGAGCGCCATCGGGTCGGCGGTGTCGCCGGCGCGATAGATCGCCTCCAGCCCCGCCGCCAGCGCCGGATCGAACGGATCGCCGGCCTCGGTAAAGGCGGCATACCCGTCGGCGTCGAGCACCTCGGCCCACAGATAGGCGTAATATCCCGCGGCATAGCCGCTCCCGGCAAAGAGGTGCTGGAAATGCGTGGGGCGGTGCCTGAGGCCGATTTCCGGCGGCATGCCGATGCGCTCTCGGAAATCCGTTTCGAACGCGGCGATGTCGATCCCGGCCGGATCGGGGCGCGTGTGGAGATCGAGATCGAAGAGGGCGCAGGCCGTGTATTCGACCGTGGCGAACCCCTGGTTGAAATTGCGTGCGGCGAGGAGGCGCTGCAAATCCGCCTCGGGTAGGGGCTCGCCGGTGCGGTAATGCCGGGCATAACGGCGCAGGGTTTCGGGCACCTCCAGCCAGTGCTCGAAGACCTGCGAGGGGAATTCGACAAAGTCGCGGCGCACCGCGGTGCCGGACTGCGACGGATAGCGCACCCGGGAGAGCAAGCCGTGCAGCCCATGGCCGAACTCGTGGAACAGCGTGTGGGCGTCGTCGAAGCTGAGGAGGGTCGGGTCGCCCTTCGAAAAATTGTTGTTGTTGACGATGATCGGCAATACCTCGCCGTCGAGGCTGTGCTGCTCGCGATAGCTGCTCATCCAGGCGCCCGAGCGCTTGCCGGGCCGTGCGAAATTGTCGTGCAGGAAGAGGCCGATCGCCTGGCCCGCCGCGCCCTGCACCTCATAGGCGCGCACGTCCGGGTGGTAGGTCGCGCAGTCGGGGCGCTCGACAAAGCGGATGCCGAAGAGCCGCCCCGCGGTGTCGAAGGCGGCGCGGACGATGTTGTCGAGCACGAAATACGGTTTCAGCGCGGCTTCATCGATCGCGTATTTCCGCTGCCGCACCTTTTCGGCGTAATAGCGCCAGTCCCACGGCGCGATCGGCTCGTTGACCCCGTCGGCGAGCGCCGCCGCGGCGAGATCGGCGCGCTCCCCAGCCGCCCGCTGCTTGGCCGGCTCCCACACCTGGCGCAGGAGATCACCGGCCGCCTCCGGGG
>DATCQF010000587.1:0-3193 GCA_036569735.1 Allostellaceae bacterium
GGGTAACCGTGCTCGGCTGCGGCCCGTCCTGGGGCGTCCCGGCGATCGGCCCGGATTGGGGGCGCTGCGACCCCGCCGAGCCGCGCAATTATCGCCGGCGCTGCTCGCTGCTCGTCGAAAGCCGCGGCGCCGCGCTGTTGATCGATACCTCGCCCGATCTTCGCCAGCAGCTGCTCGATGCCGGCGCCGCCCGGCTCGATGCCGTCCTCTTGACCCATGCGCATGCCGATCATCTTCATGGGATAGATGATCTACGTATGGTCAACAAATTGATTGGAAACCCGATTCCGCTTTACGCCAGCGCCGATACCCTGGGGGAGGTCGAGCGCCGCTTCGGTTACGCGCTGCTGCCGCCGGTGCCCGGCAAGCCGCTTTACCGGCCGGCGCTGACGCCGCATCCGATCAGCGGGCGATTCAGTGCGGCGGGAATGCCGGTCGAGCCGTTTACACAGAGCCATGGTTACAGCAAGACATTGGGTTTCCGCATCGGGAAGCTCGCGTATTCGACCGATGTCGCCGAACTCGACGACAACGCCTTCGCCGCGCTCGCCGGGGTCGAGTTGTGGATCGTCGATTGCTTGCGCCGCGAGCCGCACAATACTCACAGCCATCTGGCCAAGACGCTCGGCTGGATCGAGCGCGTCCGGCCGCGCCGCGCGGTGCTGACCCATATGGACCAAAGCCTCGATTATCGCGAGCTCAGCGCCGAATTGCCCAAAGAGGTCGAACCCGGCTACGACGGCCTCGCGATCGAGCTGCCCGACCCGTGATTGCGCTCCGTTATCGAACATAATTTACCATAATATATATTATGCGATAAACAGACTGTCTCGAAGGCTCGTGCCGCTGCGGCGCGGTGGGTTTCGCGCTCGACAGCCACACCCCCTACCCCTACCAGCGCTGCTATTGCTCGATCTGCCGGAAGAGCGCCGGTGGTGGCGGATATGCGATCAACATCATGGGTGTGGCGCCCAGTCTTAAAGTGCGCGGGCAGCGCGCGATCCGGGTCTGGCATGCGCCGATCGACGGCATCGAAGGTTCTGCGGCGCGACATTTCTGCCGGCGTTGCGGGGCGCCGCTATGGGTCAGCGATGAGGCTTGGCCGGACCTCGTCCACCCGTTCGCCTCGGCGATCGACACGGCGCTGCCGGTGCCCCCGGCGAGCGTCCACCTCCTGCTGCGCGACAAGGCGGGCTGGGTCGAGCCGCAAATCGGCCCCGATGATTCGTGCTATGAGGGCTACCCGGAATTGTCGATCGAGGAATGGCACAAGCGCCGCAACCTATGGATCGAGTGATGCGCCGATGACCCGCCCGCCCCGGCCCCTGCCGATCGACCGGCTGCTTCTCATCATGGCCCGGCTGCGCGACCCCGAGCGCGGCTGCCCGTGGGACCGGGAGCAGGATTTCCGGACGATCGCGCCCTATACGATCGAGGAGGCCTATGAGGTCGCCGATGCGATCGAGCGCGCCGACATGGGCTCGCTCAGGGACGAACTAGGCGATCTGTTGCTGCAGGTGGTGTTCCACGCCCGCATGGCCGAGGAAGCCGGGCATTTCGGCTTCGACGACGTAGCCGAGGCGATCTGCGACAAGATGGTGCGCCGCCACCCGCATGTTTTCGGCGACGCCGAGATCGCTTCGGTGGCGGCGCAGAACGAGGCGTGGGAGGCGCACAAGGCGGCCGAACGTGAGGCAACGGGGAACGCGCGGAGCGTCGTCGACGGGGTGGCGCTCGCCCTCCCCGCCCTGTTGCGCGCCGCCAAGATCTCAGGCCGCGCCGCACGCATCGGCTTCGATTGGCCGGACGCGCGCGCGGTCATCCCCAAGATCGCCGAGGAAATCGCCGAAGTTGAAGCCGAGCTCGATGCGGGCGCCGCGCCAGCCGCGCTCGAAGAGGAGATCGGCGATCTCCTGTTCGCCGTCGCCAACCTCGCCCGCAAGCTGGACGTCGAGCCCGAGACCGCACTGCGCCGCGCCACCGCGAAATTCGAGCGCCGCTTCCGCCAGGTCGAGGCACTCGCCGCGGAACGCGCCATCGGCCGCGATCTGGATGCGCTGGAGGCGTTATGGCAGGAAGTTAAGAAAAACGAAAAATAATTCACCATTGAGACAGTGAGACACAGAGAAGGATAATACGTTATTAGCAAAGAGATAAGACAAATAGATAGAGGCAATGAAATAATGGTGCATTGCGCCCTTTGCATCAGTCCTATAATTTTGTACTAACACTCCTCATTGTCTCAATGCCTCTGTGGTAATTTATCTTAATGCAGCCGCTGGCGGTGCCGTAATCTCCCGATATCGGCGTCCGACAGGCGGACCGAGAGGTGGGCGGCTTCGCCGTCGTCGCGCCGGCCGAGCACCTCGCCGTGGGCGTAGATCCACGCCAGCGTCTGGCCGTCGGAGAGCGCCACATCGAGCCGCATCGGCCGCGTGCCGTTCTCGATCCGGCGGTCGAGCAGGCGCAACAACCCGTCGCACCCCTCCCCGGTCGCCGCCGACAGCGCCACGCAATCGGTATTGCGCTGCGTCTGGTTGACGAGGCTCTCGCGCATCGCCGGATCGAACAGGTCGATCTTGTTGAGGACCTCGATCAGCCCCTCCTCGATACCACCGTTCTGGGGGCCGTTCTCCGGGCCGTTCCCGGGGTTTGCGCCGACGCCGAGTTCGCCGAGCACGGCAAGGACGTCCTCGCGCTGCGCCGCGCTGTCGGGGTGATGGGCGTCGCGCACATGGACCACGATATCGGCCTCGGTGACCTCTTCCAGGGTGGCGCGGAAGGCGGCGACGAGGTGGGTCGGGAGGTCGGAGATGAAGCCGACCGTGTCGGAGAGGATCGCTTGTCTGCCCGAGGGCAGCCCGAGCCGGCGCATCGTCGGGTCTAATGTCGCGAACAGCATGTCCTCGGCGCCGACCGCCGAGCGGGTCAGGCGGTTGAACAGCGTCGATTTTCCGGCATTGGTGTAGCCGACCAGCGCAATGACCGGATAGGGCACCCGGCGGCGCGCCTCGCGGTGCAGCGCCCGGGTGCGCTTCACGGCGTCGAGCTCGCGCTTCAAACGGGCGATGCGCTCGCCGATCAGCCGGCGGTCGATCTCGAGCTGGCTCTCGCCCGGCCCGCCGAGAAAGCCGAACCCGCCGCGCTGGCGTTCGAGATGGGTCCACGACCGCACCAGCCGCGAGCGCTGATA
>DATCQF010000588.1:0-7249 GCA_036569735.1 Allostellaceae bacterium
CCGTCGCTCAGCACGATTTCGGCGCCGAGCCCGCGCAGTTCCGCCGCGACATCGTCGCGCCGCACGACATTGATCGTGTGCACGCCGCGCGCCCGGGCCAGCACGATCAGGTGGCGTCCGACCGCCGAGTTGGCGACGTTCTGGATCACCCAGTCGCCGGGCGCCAGCGCGCCATGGTCTTCGAGCAGGAGCTGCGCGGTCGCCGGGTTGATGCGCAGCATCGCCGCCTGCGCGAGGTCGATCCCCGGCGGCACCGGGATCGCCTCCGTCGCGGCGATGCGGCGGCGCTGCGTCCAGTTCTCGCGCTGCATGTTGAGCACGAGGTCGCCCGGACCGAGCCGCGTCACGCCCGCGCCGACCGCGCTCACCCGGCCGACACATTCCGCCCCCGGGGTTGCCGGCAATGGCGGCCGCAGCCGGTAACTGCCCCGGATCATCGACAGATCGGCCGGGTTGATCGGAAAGGCCAGCACGTCGAACACGATCTCGCCGGCGCCGGGCGCCCCGACATCGGGCGCCTCGATGCAATGGGCAACCGTTTCGGGCGCGCCATAGGCGGTGATCTCGATTTTCTTCATGCGTGTTCCCCGTTTTCCTCGATACACGCTGTCATTGCGAGCGCAGCGAAGCAATCCCGATGGTCTGAGCACGGCCGGGTCGAGATTGCTTCGTCGCTCTGCTCCTCGCAATGACAGCGTGTGGTGAAAAGCGCCCCTCTCATCGGGCGTTGGCCGGCGCGTCGACCGGCCACAGCGCGGCCCGCCAATAAAGCGCAATCAGCCCGGTCAGCCCGGCTCCGACCAGGCAATAGAGCGAGGCGGTCGCCACGAAGCCGATGCGCTCTATCAAGGCTCCAGCCGCGAGGAGGCCGATCGGCACGCCGTAGATCGCCAGCATCCTGACGCCCATGACCCGGCCGCGAAAACGCTCGCCCGCGCCGTGCAGCAAAAGGACCGACATCGGCACGAGGCTCAGGCTTTGGCTAAAGCCGGCGAGGGCGAGGAGCATGCGGCCGCCGGCCGGGCTCTCCATCTGCACGAATACGAGGAGCGCGGCATACCAGCCGATGGCGAAGACGATCATCATGCGGGCCGGACGCAATGTGCGGCCGGCGAGGCTGACCGCGATCGAGCCGAGGAGCGACCCGACGGCGACGCTCGCGACCAGGGTCCCGAGCCCCGTTTGCCCGATGCGGTAGACGTCCTTGGCAACGTACGGCAGCAGCCCTCCGACCAGCGGAAACGCCGTCAGGTTGACCAGAAACGCCAGCCACATCGCCGCCAGCGAGGACGGCGTGTCCCAGACATAGTGGAGGCCCTCGCGCAGGTCGCGCCACACCGACGGCCGGGCGGCGCTGGCCGGAGCGGCAAGCGGCCTGCCGGGCGCCACCCCCAGCGTCAACAGGAACCCCAGGGCATAAAAGCCGGCGATCGCCAGATAGACCGGGCCGAGGCCCAAGGCGGCGAAGAGCCCGGCGCCCGACAACGCGCCGAAGATGCGCGCCGAATCCGAAGTCGTGCGCGACACCCCCATCGTCGCCATCAGCCGGTCGGCGGGCATCGTCGCGGCGACGAGGGCGTTGCGCATGCCCTGGTCGGACGGCCGGATCACACCCGACAGCGCGGCGATGGCAAACACATAGCCCGGGCGCAGCGCCCCGGCGAAGGCGAGCGCCGTCGCGGCGGCGCCGAGGCCGGCGTAGGCCGCGCGCATCGCGCACAAGACGGTGCGCTGGCCGATCCGGTCGCCCACCAGGCCGAAGACCGGGCCGAGCAGGGTCCCGACATATTGCAATGCCCAGAACACGGTCAGCGCCAGCACCGACCCGGTTGCCACCAGGATGTACCAGCCGAGCACGAGGTTCTCCATCTCGATCGCCCAGGAGGTCGCCAGATCGGCCGGAAACTGAAAGCGGAAGCTGCGCACCTGAAACGGCGCCAGCATCGCAAACGAGGACAAGAGGGGCATGTGGGGGGCAATCGAGTCCAGACCGGGTTTCGCGATCGTAAATGAAATGCGCGCAAGGCTGCCGTTGCACCGTTATGTGTAACGCGTTACATTGCGATTGGTGGAGGATGGCATGGCGGCACCCGCGGAGAGAATGAAGGCGATGCGCGAGCGGCGGCGTTCACGCGGTTTGAGGGAATTACGTCTGGTCGTGCCTGATGCTCGGTCGGCCGCCGTCCGTCGTCGGATTGCCGAGCAGGTCGCCCGTCTCGATATGGACGACGAGGAGGAGGCGATGGCATGGATCGAGGCCGTCTCCGAATTCGATAACGATGCGCCGGGGTGACGTGGTCACGGTTGCCGTGCCCGGCGATTACGGAAAGCCGAGGCCAGCGGTAACCGTCCAGAGCGACGGCTTTCCCGACAGCCATCCTTCGGTTGTCGTGTGTCAGATGACCTCACGCCTGGTCGATGTAGCGGATTTCCGAGTCACCATCGAACCCACTTCTGAGAATGGCTTGCGGACGCCATCGCAGGTGATGGCGGACAAGCCGGTGACCATTCGTCGCGAAAGAATCGGCCAACAGATCGGGCGTCTTGGTGCGGATGACATGGCACGCCTGAATGTTGCTCTCGCCTTCGTGATGGGTCTCGCGGATTGAGCGGCACGAGTGAGGCCTACGGCAACGTCTCCGTCCGGGTGTACCTCCGCCAGGCGCTCATCTGGATGGCCGAGGTCAGGCAGTGCACGACGACCGGGCGGGTCTTGACGGCAAAGGCGCGGGCGATGCCGTCGGCGACTTCGGCTTCGCTGCGGATGGTGATCCCCTCGGCGCCGAACGAGCGGCCCCAGGCGGCGAAATCGGGGTTGGTGAGGCGGGTGCCTTCCATGAACGGGCGCTCGGGATAGCGCACGTAGGAGTGCATGCCGATCGTGCCGTACATCCCGTTGTCCGAGATGATCATGATCGGATTGGCGCCGTACTGAAACGCGGTGGCGATCTCGTTGCCGGTCATCAGGGTGCCGCCGTCGCCGACAAACGCGACCACCTGCGTCCCCGGCCGGCGCAATGCCGCCGCCACCGCCATCGGCATCCCTGAGCCCATCGCGCCGACCACCGAGGAGAGAAACACCTGGGTCTGGCGGAACCCGATATAGCGGTGGACAAAGCTCCCGAAATTGCCGGCGTCGGTGGTCACCGTCGCATCGGGCGCGAGGTGCTTGTCGACTTCGCACACGATCGCCGCAAAATTGACCCCGTCCGTGGTCGCGTCCCATTCCTTGGCGAGCAATTTACGATGGATCGCGTTGAGCCCCGCGACCCAGTCCTTGCGCTTTTGCGCATCCTCCGGCGCGCCGCGTTTCAAGAGGGCCTTCACGACCTCGTGCGGGCTGCACGGCATGCCGAGATCGGGGCGCCACACCCGGCCGACCTCGTTGGGATCGGGCCACACATGCACCAGCGGCAATTGCGGCTGCGGCGCCGCGGGGAAGCTGTAGGACTGGCTGACGCTGTCGCTCAGCCGCTCGCCCAATGCCACCATCAGGTCGGCCTTCTTCATCTCGGCGATCAGCGGCGGCGGCACCCGGATCCCCATGTAGCCGCCGAAATTCGGGTGGGTCGCGTCGAAGGCTTGCGGCCGGCGGTGGGTCGGGCTGATCGGCAACACCCACTCCGAGGCCAAGCGGTTCAAATCGGCGAAGGCCGCCTTGTCGTGCACCGCGTCGGCGAGGAGCGCGCCGCCGACCAGGACCAGCGGCCGCTCGGCCCGGGCCAGCATCTCCGCAAGCCGGTCGAGATCCGCGGCGCGCGGCCCCGCGACGACCCGCGGGCGCGGCGCATCGAGTTCGGCCTCGGTCTCGTCGTCGAAGATGTCCTCGGGCAAAATGACCGCGACCGGGCCCGGGGTGCCGCTTTCCGCCAGGTGAAAGGCGCGCGCGATGGCTTCCGAGGCCTGTTCGGGCTCATTGACCTCGATGACCTCCTTGGTCACGTCGGACAGGAGGCGCGAATAGTTCTGCTCCTGCAGGGCGCCCCGCCCGAAATCCTGGCGCTCGACCTGGCCGACCAGCATGACGACCGGAGTCGCGTCGTGATAGGCCGAGTGCAATGACACCATCGCATTCGAGAGCCCCGGCCCACGCGACACCACACAGACCCCGGCGCGGTCGCGCAGCCGCCCGTCGGCGACCGCCATAAACCCGGCGCCGCCCTCGTGCCGGCACACGATGACGCGGACCGAGTTGCGCTCGATCAGCGCACTGGTCAGCCCGATATAGCTCTCGCCGGGAACGCAGAAGATCTGGTCGACATCATGCGCCTCCAGGCTTTCCGCCAGCAGGCGGGCGACGGTGCGGCTCATCGCGGGGATTTCCTTTTGTGCGGTTCTAGGCCAAGGGAATAGCGCAAGTCCGGCCCACCCGAAAGCCGCCTTGACGCCATGGCGCGTTCGGCAAATCCTCCGTCCAACATCGTCATCCCCGGGCTCGTCCCGAGGATCCACGTGGATGGCCGGCACAAGGCCGGCCATGACGAGCTGAGTTGAGGATCGCGCGATGGAAATTGAGGCTGCCGTCTTTCGCAAGGTGAGGGAACCGCTGACGATCGAGGCGGTCGACATCGACAAGCCGTGGGGCCGCGAAGTGCTGGTGCGCACCGTCGCGACCGGCGTCTGCCACAGCGATCTGCACGTCGTCGACGGGGTCGGGCGGTTTCCGCTCGACCGGCCGATCGTCTTGGGCCACGAGGGCGCCGGAATCGTCGAGGCGGTCGGCGCCGATGTGACGAGCGTCAAAATCGGCGACCATGTCGTCGCCTGCCTCTCCGGGTTTTGCGGCAGCTGCCCGCAATGCCTCGGCGGGCACCCCAATCTGTGCACCGGCGGCATCGTCGCCCGGCCCGACAGCGCCGCGCCGCGCCTCTCACAAAAAGGCCAGCCGGTACGCCAGTTCATCGCGATATCGAGCTATGCCGAAAAGATGCTGCTGCACGAGAATTCGGTCGTCAGGATCGACCGGGAAATCCCGCTCGACCGCGCCGCCCTGGTCGGCTGCGGCGTCCTGACCGGGGTCGGCGCGGCGTTGCGCAGTTCGGGGCTCCAGGCCGGGCAGACAGTCGCCGTCTTTGGCTGCGGCGGGGTCGGGTTGTCGATCGTCCAGGGCGCGCGGATCGGCGGGGCGCGCCAGATCATCGCCGTCGACATGTTCGCGCAGAAGGAGGAGATGGCGAAGCGCGCCGGCGCCACGCATTTTGTCAACAGCGCCGAGGACGATCCGGTAAAGGCGGTGCGCGCGCTGACCGGTGGGCTCGGGGTCGATCACGCGTTCGAGGCGGTCGGCCTCGCGAAACTCTGCCGCCAGGCGATCGAGAGCCTGGCGATCCGCGGCACTGCGACGATCGTCGGCGTGCTTCCGCCCGACGCGATGATCGAGTTCCCGTGGATGGCGATCCGCCCGGAGTGCAAGGTGCAGACGTCGCGGATGGGCTCCAACCGGTTTCGCACCGACATCCCGATCTATCTCGATTTCTACCGCCAGGGCCGCCTCGACCTCGACGCGATGGTGACGCGGCGCGGCCATCTCGGCGACATCAACGAAGCTTTTCGCGCGATGAAGGCCGGCGAGGTCGCCCGCACGGTGCTGACATTCGATTGACCGAAAAGGGTCTGCGTCCGTGCGCCCGGCCTGCCGGCGGTGGTTTTTGAGCGTCCCGATCGTGCTGGTCCTGGCGCACTCGCCTACCGTCATGGCCGGTAAAGTCGATGCCGCGGCGGCGCGCACCAGCCCGTGCGGGCTGTCGCCGTCCGACTGGTGCCCGGGTCCCTCCGCCGACCCCTGCGGCAGCCACGCGAACGAGCGATCCTGCCGGGCCGATCCACGCTGTGTCGGGATGCCCTACCGCGGCGAGTCGGTCATTGCCTGCCTGCCGGATGGACGCGGTTTCTGGTCGAACTGCCCAGCGGTCGGCTGCATCTCGTCCGGGCGATGAACACGACCGAGAAAGGCGGGCCGCCTCCGGGGTGGGCAGGCGCGAGCGCCACGGCGCAAATCCCCGCCAACATCTACCGCTATGTCCTGGCGACGAGCGGCTGGCACCAGGTGGCCCTGGTGGCGTTGACCGTCGCCGTGTTTCTGCTCGAGATCGTGCCGCTCGAGCTGCAGCGCCGGGTGGTCAACGATCTCGTCAAGCACCGGGAATATCGGTTCATCATCATCCTGTGCGCCGTCTATGCCGGCACCGTCCTGGTGCAGGGCGGCACCAAGCTGGTCCTCAACGTCTATAGGAGCTGGGTCGGCGAGCGCGCGATCCGCGATCTGCGGCGCCGGGTGCATGTGCTGGTCAGTTCGCCGTCCGCCGCTACGTCGACGGCGGAGGCGGAAGGAATCCAGGCCTCGATGATCGTTGCCGAAGTCGAGTCGGTCGGCGGGTTCGTCGGCGCGAGCATTTCCGAACCCCTGCTGCAGGGCGGCATCCTCGTCTCCGTTCTGGCCTACATGATCCATGTCGATTTCTGGATGGCGGCGACGGCGTTCGTGCTGTTCGTCCCCCAGCTGATCTTTGTTCCGTTGATGCAAGGCGCGATGAACCGGCGCACCCGGGCGCGCGTCCAGATCATCCGCCAGCTCAGCGTCAGCGTCGTCGAGGGGATCAGCGGCGACGCCGCGCACGACCGCACCGACGACGAGCGCATCCAGCACGTCTTCGAGCTCAACATGGGGATCTACCGCTTCAAGTTCTCGATGAACTTCCTGATGAACCTGAGCACCCAGCTCCAGATCATCGGCGCGCTCCTGGTCGGCGGCATGGCGGTCTATGAGAACCGGCTGGAAATCGGCGGTGTCGTCGCCTTCATCTCGGGGATCGGCCGGATCACCGACCCGTGGGGCGACCTCGTCAACTATTTCCGCGACGTCAACCTGACGCAGGTCAAATTTGGCCTGTTGCGCGATGCGGTCAATCAACAAGCCGAGGCTGAGGCGCCGGACCGGACCTGAGCAGCGACCCCGTCAAGAAGCTCGTGGAGGCACACGCCGATCCAAGTATGATCGGGCCGGAGGCGCGAGAGGCCGATGCCCGACGATACGATCGACGATCCGCCGCAGATCATTGCCGATCTCCAGCGCCAGCTCGTTCAGTACCGGACTGAACGGGACGAGGCGCTCGCCCAGCAGACCGCGGCCGCCGAGGTCCTGGGGGTCATAAATTCCTCGCCCGGCGATCTCGCCCCGGTATTCGATGCGATGCTCGAACGGGCGGTACGCCTCTGCGAACTCGATTTCGCGTCGCTGTGGACCTATGAC
>DATCQF010000589.1:0-1865 GCA_036569735.1 Allostellaceae bacterium
GCGCGGCGCAGGAGCGCGGCGTCGTCGGTGAGACCCCGAACCTCGCCGCCCGGCTGCAAGGCCTCGCCGAGCCGAACACGCTGGTCATCGCCGATAGCACGCGCCGGCAGGTCGGCGGGCTGTTCGATCTTGCCGATCTTGGTTCGCAGGCGCTGGCCGGGTTCGCCGAGCCGCAGCCGGCGTGGCGGGTGCTCGGCGAGAGCGGGATGCTCAGCCGCTTTGAGGCATTGCGCTCGGGTACGACGCCGCTCGTCGGACGCGACGAGGAACTCGACCTCTTGCTGCGGCGCTGGGAGCAGGCGAAGGGCGGCGAGGGACGGGTCGTGCTGGTCTCGGGAGAGCCGGGGATCGGCAAGTCGCGGCTGACCGCGGCGCTGTCGGAACGGATCGCCGGCGAACCGCATACAAGGCTGCGCCATTTCTGCGCGCCGCATCATCAGGACAGCGCGCTCTACCCGTTCATCGTGCAACTCGAACGCGCCGCCGAGTTCGCCCGCGAAGACACGGCCGAAGCCAGGCTCGGGAAGCTCGAAGCCGTGCTGGCACCGGGTGCCCGAAACAAGGACGACATCACGCTGCTCGCCGAGCTGCTGTCGCTGCCGAACACCGTCGCCGATCTCAACCTCAGCCCGCAGCGCAAACGCGAAAAGCTGTTCGAGGCGCTGCTCGGTCAGCTCGAAGAGATGGCGCGAAGCCGCCCCGTTTTGATGGTGTTCGAGGACGCGCATTGGATCGACCCGACCTCGCGCGAATTGCTCGACCTGACGCTCGACCGGGTCGGGCGGCTCCCGGTCCTCCTGGTCATCACCTTCCGGCCTGAATTCCAGCACGCCTGGGGCGGCCAGTCGCATGTGACGGCGCTGGCGCTCAGCCGGCTAGACCGACGCGATGGCGTGGCGCTCGTGCGACGCCTGGCCGGCAATGCCCCGATAGGAAGCGACATCGTCGAGGAGATTGTCGAGCGCACCGACGGTGTGCCGCTCTTCGTCGAAGAATTGACCAAGGCGGTCCTGGAGAGCGCCGGCCGCGACAACCGGGTTGCGGCCGTGCTGGGTGCGGCCCCGCTGCCTGCGCTCGCCGTCCCGGCAACCTTGCACGCCTCGCTGATGGCGCGGCTCGATCGGCTCGGAGCGGTGCCGAAGGAAATCGCGCAGATCGGCGCGGTGCTCGGCCGCGAGTTCAGTTATGAGCTGATCGAGCCTGTGGCACAGCGTCCTTCGGTTGAATTGCGCGCGGCGCTCGATCTGCTGAGCGGGGCGGGCCTGCTCTTCTGCCGCGGCGTCGCGCCGCAATCCTCCTACCTGTTCAAGCACGCGCTGGTGCAGGACGCCGCCTATGGAACCTTGCTGCGCGGCCGTCGCCAGGAACTGCACGCGCGTGTCGCAATGGCGCTGGAGCAGCATTTCGCCGATCTCGTCGAGCGCCAGCCGGAGTTGCTCGCGCACCATCTGACCGGCGCCGCCGAGACGGAGCGTGCCGTCGACCAATGGCTGCTCGCCGGCCAGCGCGCGGCCGGGCGGTTGGCTCATGTTGAAGCGATCGCCCATCTCGAGCGCGGCCTCGCCTTGCTGGGTTCATTGCCCGAGACCGCGGCGCGGGACGCCCGCGAGATCGAGCTGCAGCTTGCCTTGGGTGTCTCTTCGATCACCGTAAAGGGGATGAGCTCACCTTCGGTCCCGCAGGCATACGGCCGTGCCCGCGAACTCGCCGAGAGGCGCGGCGACAAGCGCCAGCTGTTCCAGGCGACCTACGGGCTTTGGCAGAACAAGGGGGCAGCGGGCATGACCCGCGATGCACGGGTTCTATCCGAAGAATTGTTGCAGTTGGCCGGCCGCGGCGAGGATGACGAATTCCATCTTCAGGCG
>DATCQF010000590.1:0-3111 GCA_036569735.1 Allostellaceae bacterium
TCGGCAAGTTCGACCCTGATGATTTCGCTGTCCAGGTTGTCGACGCCGCAATCGCTGCCCGGTTCCACCGAAAATAGGCCCCTCCCTCACGCCCAACCCAAAATCCGCCCATCCCAAAGTCAGCAGGGTGAGCAATTACAGTTCTTTGGCTTGTTCGTGACGGAAAGCCTCTAGATGAAACGAAAAGCGGCTCTCCATCCATTTTGTCGCGAGCGCTTGAAATAATGCGTATGCTAGACCGACAGCCAGCGATAGTACTACTGTGGCGCCTCCTATATAGGTGAGCAGATCTTTCATTATGAACCGATGAATGATTCGGATGACAAGCCAATGTAAACCGTTTTCTATAACCGGGTGTCGAATTCCGCAATGGTTGGTATGATAAGGCAATGACGACGTTCCTCACCGTCCTCCTCGTGCTCGCGATGCTCGGCGTCTTGGGCGTCCTCGGCATGGGGGTGGTAACGATGCTCCGCGGCGGCAACCCGCGCCTCTCGAACAGGCTGATGCAGGGGCGCGTCGTCATGCAGGGGGTGGCGCTCCTGGTGCTCGTGCTGTTGATGCTGCTGGCCGGCCACCGCTGACCCCGATGGTACGCCTCACCCGGATCTACACGCGCGGCGGCGACAAGGGCGAGACCTCGCTCGGCGACGGCAGCCGGGTCGAGAAACAGTCGCTGCGGGTCGAGGCCTACGGCACGGTCGACGAGGCCAACGCCGCGATCGGCCTGGCGCGACTCCACGTCGACCCCGACGCCGACGCGATGCTGGCGCGCATCCAGAACGATCTTTTCGATCTCGGCGCCGATCTCTGTACGCCGGAGGACGGGCGGCGCGCGGCGGGAGCGCTGCGCATCGTCGCGCCGCAGGTCGCGCGCCTCGAACATGAAATCGACGCGATGAACGCGGCGCTGCGCCCGCTCGATTCGTTCATCCTGCCGGGCGGCACCGCAGCCGCGGCGCACCTCCATCTCGCGCGCACCGTGACCCGGCGGGCCGAGCGCCTCGTCTGCGCGCTGGCCGCCGCCGAGAAGGTCAACCCCGAGGCCGTCAAATACCTCAACCGGCTCTCCGACCATCTGTTCGTGCTCGGCCGCCGGGTCAACGACAACGGCGCGCGCGACGTTTTGTGGCAGCCCGGCGCCACTCGTTGAAATCAAATCGTCACCCCCGCGAAAGCGGGGGTCCAGGGGCTAGCGACGCGACGCGGGGCTCTGGATTCCCGCTTTCGCGGGAATGACGGGGCTTTGGGAGAGGGTAGGCCAAGATGGTGACGATTGAACTGATGCGGGCGATCTCGGCCGCGTTCAACAGCCGCGATGTCGAGCGCATCGTCGATTGCTTCGCGGAGGATGCGACCTTCTGCCTGGCGCGCGGGCCCGAGCCGGTCGGCCGCACCCTCCGGGGCAAGGCCGCCATCCGAAAGGCCCTCGCCGACCGCTTCGGGCAGATCCCCGACATGCGCTGGGACGGCCAGGATTACATCCTCGCCGGCGACCAGGCAGTCTCGCTGTGGACCGTGCGCGGCAAGGGCGCCGACGGCGAGGAGCTGAATTACCAGGGCTGCGACATCTACCGCTTCCAGGGCGACAAGATCATCCATAAGAACACCTTCTGGAAGATCGTCGAGCACAAGGACCGGTTGTAGGCGGCGGGCCGAGGAGCCTGCGGCGCCCGGTCACTTGCCTGCGTCCCCCTCTTGCCTTCAAGGGGAGCGCGTGCACTATTCCGCGGCCATTCTGATGAGGGTCAAATGAAAGCGCTGGTCGCGGTCAAGCGGGTTGTCGACTACAACGTCAAGGTGCGTGTCAAGGCGGACCAGACCGGGGTCGAGACCGCGAACGTCAAGATGTCGATGAACCCGTTCGACGAGATCGCCGTCGAGGAGGGGTTGCGCCTGCGCGAGGCGGGCATCGTCGAGGAGGTGATCATCGTCTCGGCCGGCGTGCAGCAATGCCAGGAGACGATCCGCACCGGCCTGGCGATGGGCGCCGACCGCGGTGTTTTGGTGCTGACCGATGTCGAATTGCAGCCGCTCGCCGTCGCCAAGCTGCTGAAGGCGGTGATCGACAAGGAAGGCCCCGAGATCGTCATCATCGGAAAGCAGGCGATCGATGACGATTGCAACCAAACGGGGCAGATGCTGGCGGCGCTGCTCGGCTGGCCGCAGGCGACCTTCGCCTCCAAGCTGGCGATCGAGGGTGGGCACGCCGAGGTGACGCGCGAGGTCGATGGCGGGCTCGAAACCGTGAAGTTCAAGCTGCCGATCGTCGTTACCACCGATTTGCGCCTCAACGAGCCGCGTTATGCGTCATTGCCCAACATCATGAAGGCGAAGAAAAAGCCGATCGTGCCGATGACCCCCGAGGAATTGGGTGTCGACGTCACGCCGCGCCTCGTCACGCTCAAGGTCGTGGAGCCGGCGAAGCGCCAGGGCGGGGTCAAGGTCGGCTCGGTCGAGGAACTGGTCGACAAGCTCAAGAACGAAGCGCGGGTGATCTGATGTCGGTTCTTGTTGTTGCCGAACATGACAACCGGGTGCTGAAGCCGGCGACGCTACCCGCGGTGACCGCCGCCGCCGAGATCGCCGCGGCGGCGGCAAGCGATGTGCACATCCTGGTCGCCGGCAAGGATTGCCGGGCAATCGCCGAAGCGGCGGCGCAGATCGCCGGCATTGCCAAGGTGCTCTTGGCCGACGACGACGCCTACGATCATGGGCTCGCCGAGAACTGGGCGCCGCTCATCATCAAGCTCGCCCCCGGCTACAGCCATGTGCTGGCGCCGGCGACGACATCGGGCAAGAACCTGATGCCGCGGGTCGCCGCGCTCCTCGACGTGATGCAGGTTTCCGACATCAGCGCCGTGGTGTCGGCCGATACCTTTGTGCGGCCGATCTATGCCGGCAACGCGCTCGCCACCGTGCAATCGCGCGACGCGATCAAAATCATCACGGTGCGCGGCACCGCCTTTGCGCCCGCCGCGGCGACCGGCGGCTCGGCGCTCATTGAGAATGTGGCGACGACCGGCTCAGCCGGGCTCAGCGAGTTCGTGCGCGCCGAATTGTCGAAATCGGAGCGGCCCGAGCTGACCAGCGCCCGGGTCATCATCTCGG
>DATCQF010000591.1:0-5006 GCA_036569735.1 Allostellaceae bacterium
GTGCGGGACCGACAGGGAACCTCTGGAAGCGGACGGCATCACTGCCCCTCCCTATTGCTGCTCAGGATCTCTTGGCCGCCAGGATCGCGACCGGGTAGGCGTAATCCAGCCCGTCGCCGGCGCGATGCACCGGGATGCCGAGACGGTCGTCGGCGAGGGAGGCGGTGAACATCTCGATTATTTTCTCGCCGTCGCCGGGGTTGGGGAACGAGCGGGCCAGGAGGTGCTCGACGGTGTCGCGCAGCTCGTAGAAGGTTTCGCGCGGCTCGGGGAGGCCGGCGTTGCGGAACAGGCCCTTCAGTTCCGTCAAGGCAAGGCAGCGCGCGTGCGACGGGTCGCGCAGCTTTTCGAGCCGGTTGAACTCGGCGGCCTTCTGGGGATCGGGCGAGGCGCAGGTGTCGACGACGACGACCCGCCCGCCCGGCGCGCAGACCCGCACCATCTCGCCGAACACGGCCTGCGGATCGGGGAAGTGGTGCACCGCAAACCGGGTGACGACGATCGTAAAGGCGCCGTCCGGGTAGGGCAGCTGCGTCACGTCGCCCTCGCGCCAGGTGACGTTGGCGACCCCCTTCTCGGCGGCGAGACCGCGGGCGCGCTCCAGCATCGCCGGGGTCATGTCGATCCCGGTGGCGTGCCTGACGTGCGGGGCAAAGCCGCACACCACGATCCCCCCGCCGCACGCGACATCGAGCACCCTGTCTTCGGGGCCGGCCTCGGCCGCCGCGACGATCATCTTGAGCGCGCCGGCGTCGGCGATCGGCGCGGCGGTGCTGAACGGCGTCGCCTGCCGGGTGAACTGGTCGCGGATCAGGCTCTGATGCGCGTCCTCGGTCATGCCCTGTCTCCATACTTGCGCTCGCGCTCGGCGGATTGAAGCAGACCGGGCCGGTTCCGGCCAGCGCGACGACGCGGCGCCTCCGTCCCCTTGCCTTGCCGGGGCCGTAGATCGTGAGTATGGATGCCGTCCGCCCACCGACGGAAAGGACACCGGCCTGTGACTGATGGGGTGCCGCATGAGTGAGGCGAACCCGCTTGCCGGCGCCGCGCCGGGCATCGCCGGGGCCGCCTACCGCGTGCTGCGCCGGGTCATCGATGTGCGGCCCGAGGAGGTCCGGGTCCTCTTCTGGTGCTGGCTCTACATCTTCGCCGTCTTGGCGTCGTACTACATCATGCGGCCGATCCGCGACCAGATGGGGGTGGCCGGGGGGGTCAACAATCTGCAGTGGCTGTTCACCGGCACGCTCATTGGCATGGTGGCGCTCAACCTGCCGTTCGCCTATCTCGTGAAGACCCTGCCGCGGCGGCGCTTCATCCCGCTGACCTACCGGTTTTTCGCGGTCAACATTGTGCTGTTCGCGGCGGTGCTTTACCTGGCCGATGCATCGCAGACGGTGTGGGTCGGCCGGGTCTTCTTCATCTGGGTCTCGGTATACAACCTTTTCGTTGTCTCGATCTTCTGGCAGATGAACGTCGATCTGTTCAGCCCCGAACAGGGGAAGCGCCTGTTCGGCTTCATCGCCGCCGGGGCAACACTGGGCGCGATCGCCGGCTCGGCGGTGACGGCGACCTTGGCGCGCTACGTCTCGCCGATCGTCTTGTTGCTCGGGGCGGCGGTACTGCTCGAACTCGCGGTATTCGCGGTCGGCCGGCTGTCGCGCCTGTCGCCCTCCCTGTCGCGGGCGAGCGGCGGGGAAGAGGCCAGGGACGCGGAACAGCCGATCGGCGGCAGCATCCTGGCCGGCATCACCCACGCGTTGGGTTCGCCCTATCTGATTAATGTCAGCCTGTTCATCCTCCTATTCGCGATCAGCTCGACCATCCTCTATTTCCAGCAGGCCGGGATCGTCAGCCACAGCTTTACCGACCGCGGCGCGCAGACCGCGTTTTTTGCCACGGTCGACCTCCTGGTGAACACGCTGACCCTCGTCGTGCAGCTGTTTTTCACCGGCCGTATTCTCGTCTTCCTCGGCGTCGCGCTGGCGCTCGGGTTTCTGCCGCTGCTGACGATGATCGGCTTCGGCGCCCTCGCGTTTGCCCCGACGCTCTCGGCGATCGCGGTGTTCCAGGTGGTGCGGCGCGCCAGCGACTATGCGATCGCGCGGCCGACCCGCGAAATCTTGTTCACCGTCGTGCCGCGCGAGGACCGCTACAAGGCGAAGAGCTTTATCGACACCTTCGTCTATCGTCTCGGCGACCAGCTCGGCGCCTGGGGCGTCGCCGGGCTCCTCGCGCTCGGCGCCGGCGCGGCCGAACTGGCGCTGGTGGCGATCCCGATCGCACTCCTCTGGCTCGTCAACGCACTATGGCTCGGCCGCCGCCAGGAAGCCCGCGCGCAGGCCGCGGCCGAATAGGCTCAGGCCGCCTCGTCGAGGGTCGAGCCGACATCGAGCGTTGTTGCCCGGCGCAGGTCGCGCGGCTGGGTTTCGTCGTGCGGCCGGCCGCGGTGCATCGTGTCGCGGTTGTCCCAGATCACCAGATCGCCGACCCGATATTTATGGCTGTAGACGAACTGCCGCTGGACCGCGTGCTCGGTCAGGTCGGCGAGCAGCAGCCGCCCCTCGGGGACCGGCCAGCCGACGATGTGCGAGGCGTGCGCCGACAAATAGAGCGTCTTGCGCCCGCTCCCGGGATGCCGGCGCACCAGGCGCTGGCGCGACGGCGGGTATTGCTCGCGCTCGCCCGGCGGAAATTCGGTGAAGCCGATCTGGCCGCGCGACCAGAAGACGTCGTGCTCGACGACGAGCCCGTCGATCGCGGCTTTTTGCGCGTCGGACAGCGCATCGTAGGCGGCGCGCATGTCGGCGAACTCGGTCTCGCCTCCGCCAAAGGGCGAGGCTGGCGGCACCGCCACAGCGAACAGCATGCCGAGCACCACCGGCACCGGCATGTACGAGGCATCGGTGTGCCACAACCGGTTGCCCAGGCTGTCGAGGCGCCGCCGGTCGTCGCGGGCGCGCAGCCGGTTGTCCTCGTCGAGGTTCGAGATGTCGCCGATCTCGGGGAATGCGAGGCGCCGCCTGCCGCCGCGCGCCGCCGACCGGCCGATTTCCAATTCGCCAAAGCGCAGCGCGAAACTGCGCAGCTGCTCGTCGGTGATGTGCTGGTCGTGGAACACCACGACGGCATGGGTATCGATCGCCCGCCACAGCGCCTGGACCGTCGCCGCATCAATGGGGTCGCGCAGGTCCAGACCGCCGATTTCGGCGCCGATATGGGGGTGAAGCTGTGTGACGGTGATGGCCATGCATCGCTCTCCCGGCCGGTAATGCGATCGGGCAGCATCGATCCGCCATTCGGGCGATGTCAATCGCTCCGGCAGGTATTTACCGCGGACTGCGATCGGGTTGAGCGATAGCGCCACCAACTCAAATCGCATTCCCGGCAAAAGCCGGGACCCACCGTTCCGACGATCGAGTTGTTGATGAGTGGATCCCGGCTTTCGCCGGGAATGCAAATCTTAAGGGTGCGCGACGGAAGGGGGAGGTGCCCGAGCCCGGGAGACGACTCAACGCAAAATGGCCCCAATCCTCTCCCCGCAAGCTAGCCGCGCGGGCTTTGCCTCGGCGGACCGAAACAGGCAGGATTTGCAGGACGATCGGCGAATGGTTTAGGGGAGAATAATCATGCCCGACGATATCGGCGCGTTTGTCGCGGGACAGCAGTTTCGCCTGGAGGGGAAACCGGGCGGGCCGCTCTCGGGGCTCACCTTCGCGGCCAAGGATCTGTTCGATGTCGCGGGCCGTCCGACGGGCGGCGGCAACCCCGATTGGGCGCGCACCCATCCGGTCCCGGCGCGGCATGCCTGGGCGGTAGAAACCCTGCTCGACGCCGGCGCGACCCTGATCGGCAAGACGATCACCGACGAAATCTCGCTCGGCATTCTCGGCGAGAACCCGTTCGAGGGCACGCCCAAGAACCCGCGCGCGCCGGGGCGGGTGCCGGGCGGCTCGTCGGCCGGCTCGGCGGCGGCGGCGGCGGCGGGGCTCTGCGACACCGCGCTCGGCACCGACACCGGCGGGTCGGTGCGGGTGCCGGCGAGCTTTTGCGGGATCCACGGGATCCGCCCGACGCATGGCCGGCTCGACCTCAGCGGCATGATGAGCCAGGCGCCGAGCTCGGACACCACCGGCTGGTTCGCCCGCGACGCCGCGATTTTCACCCGGGTCTCGGCGGTGATGCTCGGGGAAGCCATCCCCGACACATTGCCGACCCGGCTCGTCGTCGCGAGCGATGCCTTCGCGCTCGCCGACCCGGAAACCGCGGAGGCCCTCGCCCCGTTGGTCGCGCGGCTCGGGGCGCTCGTCGGCGAGGTGCGCGAGGAGGCGATGGCGCCGCCGGGCCTCGCGGCCTGGGCGCGGGCGCAGCGCACCCTGCAGCCCCACGAGGCATGGCTCAATTTCCAGGAATGGATCGACGCCACGAACCCGCGCTTCCAGTTCACCGTCGCGCGCAACCTCGCGCTCGCCGCAGGGGTCCCGGCGAGCGAGCGGGGCTGGGCAGCGCTGGTGCGGCAAGAGGCGCGCGGGCGGATGCATCAGCTGGTGCCGCCCGGAACCATCCTCTGCCTGCCGACGACGCCGTTTCCGGCGCCCTTATGCGGGCAATCCTTGTCGGCGCTCGACCCGCTGCGCGACCGCATCACCGCCTTGTGCGCGCATGGCGGGCTGACCGGCGTGCCCCAGCTCAGCCTCCCCGGCGCGACGGTCGACGGCGTGCCGGTCGGGCTCTCGATCGTCGGAGCGCGCGGCTCGGACGCGATGCTCGTCGCGGTCGCCCGGGCGATGGCCGACCGATAGCCAACTCCCGACCGTTAAGTGCCGCCTTTGCGCCGCGCCAAAGTCTCGTTCCATTTTTGGGGATCTTCACCTTGTTCCCATAGGTGGAACATGCTAGTTCATGCTATATACGGCTCATGCAGATCATCGCGCTGCGGACGCTGCGGCTGTTCTGGGAAGAGCAACCCCCGGCTGAGACGCCGCTGCGCACCTGGTACGCGATGGTGT
>DATCQF010000592.1:0-6505 GCA_036569735.1 Allostellaceae bacterium
GCGTCGAGCGGGTCGGCGTCTTTACCCCGAAAGGCGTCGCGGTTCCCGAACTGGCGGCCGGCGAGATCGGCTTCATCACCGCCGGGATCAAGACCGTCGCCGATTGCCGGGTCGGCGACACGATCACCGAGGACCGCCGCCCCGCCGCAGCGCCCCTGCCCGGCTTCAAGCCGGTGCAGCCGGTGGTGTTTTGCGGTCTCTTCCCGACCGATTCGGCCGATTACGAGCGGCTGCGCGACAGCCTCGCCAAGCTGCGCCTCAACGATGCGAGCTTCATCTACGACCCGGAGACTTCGGCGGCGCTGGGCTTTGGCTTCCGCTGCGGGTTCCTCGGCCTCCTGCACCTCGAAATCATCCAGGAGCGGCTCTCGCGCGAGTTCGACCTCGACCTGATCACCACCGCGCCCTCGGTGGTCTACCGGGTGCATCAGCACAACGGCCGCATCCTCGACCTGCACAACCCTGCGGACATGCCCGACCCGGTCAGGATCGACCACATCGAGGAGCCCTGGATCAAGGCGACGGTGCTGCTTCCCGACGCCTATCTCGGCCCGATTCTGGCGTTATGCGAAGAGCGGCGCGGGGCGCAGCTCGACCTGACCTATGCCGGCAACCGCGCGATGGTGGTCTACCGTCTGCCCTTGAACGAGGTCGTGTTCGATTTCTACGACCGCCTCAAATCGGTCAGCCGCGGCTATGCCAGCTTCGATTATCAGCTCGACGGCTACGCCACGGGCGACCTGGTGCTGATGAACATCCTGATCAACGGCGAGCCGGTCGACGCGCTGTCGATGATCGTCCATAAGAGCGAGGCTGAACGCCGCGGCCGGGCGCTGTGCGAGCGCTTAAAGGATCTGATCCCGCGCCAATTGTTCCAGATCGCGATCCAGGCGGCGCTTGGCGGCCGGGTGGTGGCGCGCGAGACCGTCAAGGCGTTGCGCAAGGACGTGCTGGCCAAATGCTATGGCGGCGACGTCAGCCGCAAACGCAAGCTGCTCGACAAGCAGAAGGAAGGCAAAAAGCGGATGCGCCAGTTCGGCAAGGTCGACATCCCGCAATCGGCGTTCATCGCGGCGCTCAGGATGGGCGACGCCTGAGCCCGCCGCCGACTTTTTGGTTTAACGCCCTCAACCCTGCCGCTGCACCAGCAGCCGGGCAACCAGATCGAGCAGTTCGGCGGGCCGGAAGGGTTTTTTCAACGTCGCCACGGCGCCGAATTTCTCGGCAATCTCCAGGTAGTCCCCTCCCTCGAAATAGACGCCCGACATGGCGATGATCGGCAGCTCCGAGCGAAGATCACGCGCCAGACGAATCGTCTCCAGCCCCTCCATCTCCGGCATGAAGAGATCCGTTATTAACAAATCGGGGCGCTCCCGATTGATATGCTCGATGCCGCCGCGCCCATCCGGATACGCGACAACGCTGTGTCCCGCCGCTTCCAGCGCCAGGCAGGCGATCCGGAGGATGCCAGGCTCGTCATCGATCACGACGATTTTAGCCATATGCCATTTATTCGCGCGCTTTATCCCGAGAACCAACATCGACTCAAGCATAGGATGATCGTTGCACAGACAATTTTAGCCTCGCTTACCATCATGCCTGGTATGCAACGAGGCTGGGTCCCGCCGGACGGCCACGCGCCCGATTGTGGCCGGCAACGACCATGGAGCATCAGGCCCGGCGCGGCGCGATCGGCCGGTGCCCTTCCCGATTCCCCGGCCGTTGTCTATCGTGCCCCGGCAACAGGCAAATCGCGACATGTCGGGAGCGGATCGTGACAGGCGAGGCAGAAATTTTCGACTTCATCGTCACCGGCGCCGGCTCGGCGGGCTGCCCGGTCGCGGCGCGGCTCAGCGAAAGCGGGCGCTACCGGGTGCTGCTGCTCGAAGCCGGCGGGGTAGACCGCAATCCGTGGATCCATATCCCGCTCGGCTACACCCAGACCTACACCGACCCGCGCGTGAACTGGATGTTCGAGAGCGAGCCCGAGCCGCAGCTCAACGGCCGCACCCTCTATCAGCCGCGCGGCAAGGTCTTGGGCGGCACCAGCTCGATCAACGGCATGGTCTACATGCGCGGCACCCCGAGCGACTATGACAATTGGCGCCAGCGCGGCTGCGAGGGCTGGGATTGGGAGCACGTGCTGCCGTTTTTCCGGAAGGCCGAAGATCAGGAGCGTGGCGCCGACGAGTTTCACGGGGTCGGCGGGCCGCTGCATGTGTCCAACCCGGTGCTCTCGCCATTGGGCGACGCGATGGTTGCCGCGGCGATCGAGGCCGGCATCCCGGCCAACCCGGATTTCAACGGCGCCCGCCAGGAAGGCGTCGGATATTACCAGACGACAACCAACAACCGCCGGCGCTGGAGCGCGGCGCGCGCCTATCTGCGCGCGGCGAAGAACCGGGCCAATCTCAGGGTCGCCACCAACGCGCACGCCACCCGAATCCTGATCGAGGACGGCCGTGCGGTCGGGGTCGAATACTTGACGCCCGAGGGTCTCCTCACCGCGCGGTGCCGCGGCGAGGTCATTGTTTCGGGCGGGGTATACGGCTCGCCGCAACTGCTGCAATTGTCGGGGCTCGGACCCGCCGCGGTGCTCCAGCAATGCGGCGTCCCTGTGGTGCGCGACATGCCCGGTGTCGGCGCCCACCTGCACGACCATTTCAACACCTACCTGGTATGGCGCTGCTCGCAGCCGGTCACGATCAACGATCTGGCGATGAGCGCGCTGCAGAAATTGAAGGCCGGCGTGCAATACGCGGTCAACCGCTCCGGCCATCTGTCGAATGCCGGGATCTATGCCGGGGCATTTGTCAAAAGCGACCCGCGGCTCGAACAGCCCGACCTGCAGATCAACATGTTCGGCTGGAGCGCGATGGAGCGGCTGCGCACCGGGATCAAGCCGCACCCGTTTTCCGCCTTTACGATGAGCCCGGTGCATCTGCGCCCCGAGGGGCGCGGCACGGTGAATATCAAGAGCGCCGACCCGCTCGCGCCGCCGGCGATCCAGTTCAACTTTCTCGCCAGCGACTATGATTTCCAGGCGCTGATCTATGGCACGAGGCTCAGCCGCAAGATCGCCGAACAACCGGCCCTCAAACCCTTCGTCCTCGACGAGGTAATTCCCGGCACGGCCGTGCAGAGCGACGACGAGATCATCGAGGAGATCCGGGTGCGCGGCGTCTCCAACCTGCACCCGGTCGGCACCTGCCGGATGGGCCGCGAGCCCGACGCCGTCGTCGATCCACGCCTCCGGGTCCACGGCATCCAAGGCCTGCGCGTCGCCGACGCCTCGATCATGCCGCAAGTCCCCGGCGGCAACACCAACGCCCCCTCGATCATGATCGGCGAAAAATGCGCCGCGATGATCTTGGAAGACGCACGGGACGCATAGCTCAGCCCTGCCGCATGCGGCGTTGGCGGGTGTTCAGGCCCGGTAATCGGCGTAGAGTGGCGACGACGACACGCGAAGGGAGGGGTGCGCCATGCAGTACCGCAGGATTTCGGCCGATTGCCATCTTGACCTCCCGTGGCTGCCGCCGGAGCTGTTCACCTCGGGCGCCTCGCGCGCGCTGCGCGACCGGATGCCCTATGTCGAGGACGGCCCCGACGGGAAGAAGTGGGTGACCAAGGCCGGGGTCCAGATGGGCATTCCGGGCGCGGTCGGCTCGGTCGGCGCGCCGTTTGTCCCGGGCCAGAACTACCGGGTCGACAAGATGGCGGAGACCGGGCTCTACGACGCCGGGAAGCGCGGCGAGAGCCGCCCGGGCGACCCGCATCTGCGCATCAAGGAGATGGAGAAGGACGGCGTCGACGCCGAGATCATCTTCGGCATCCTCGGCGTCGCCTCGCGGGTCCAGGACCACGCGGCGGCCAACGAGATGCTGCGCATCTACAACGACTGGCTGAAGGAGTTCTGCAGCCACTATCCCGATCGCCAGATCGGCCTCGCCTGCCTGCCCTATGGCGATATCGGCGCGGCGGTCAAGGAGATCCACCGGGTCGCCAAATTGGGGCTCAAGGGCCTCGAACTGTCGTGCTCGTGGGACATGGAGCCGATGTGGCACCCGGTGTGGGAGCCCTTATGGAAGGCGGTCAGCGACGTGCAGTTGCCGCTGCATTTCCACACCTTCCCGTCGACCCCGCGCAGCGTCCGCGAGCAGGCCCCGCAATCCTCGCGCCGCGCCGCTCAGTTCACCGGCGTCGCCGGGTTCCAGATGAACCTCATCAACATCATCGCCGCGATCATCGGCGCCGGCGTCCTGGAGCGCTATCCGAACCTCAGGGTCGGGTTTGGCGAAAGCGGCATCGGCTGGATCCCCTACGCGCTCGACCGCATGGATTTCGAGTTCGAGGACCGCTTCCGCGACCTGATGAAGCTGAAGCCCAGCGAATACTGGCGCCGGCAGTGCCGCGCGACCTTCCAGTTCGACCGCATCGGGCCCAAGCTGATCGACGAGATGGGGGTCGAGACCCTGATGTGGGGCTCGGACTATCCGCACCCGGACGGCGTCTGGCCGGAATCCTCCAAATACATCGAGGAACAGTTCGCCGGGTTGCCCGCCGACACCATCCACAAGATCACCTGCGAGAACGCCGCCAAGTTCTACGGGCTGGTCAATTGACACCTCTGAGGCGAAGCCGAGGAGGTGTCATCCCGGCGAAAGCCGGGATCCATGCCCCCAAACGCACGAATGGATGACAAGTGGGTCCCGGCCTTCGCCGGGATGACAAAATACGGAGAACCACATGGCCTATGACCTCTTGATCAAGAACGGGCGCGTTGTCGACGGCTCGGGGGCGCCCTCGTACCGCGCCGATGTCGCGGTCAAGGACGGCAAAATCGTCGAGATCGGCAAATTGTCCGGTCCGGCTACCCGTACCGTGGATGCCCAGGGCCTCGTCGTCGCGCCGGGCTTTATCGACAACCACTGCCATTACGACGCGCAGGTCACCTGGGACCCGCTATGCTCCTATTCGTGCGACCACGGCGCGACCTCGGTCATCTTCGGCAATTGCTCCTTGTCCCTGGCGCCGGTGAAGAAGGGCAAGCAGCGGCGCCTCTCGGAATTCCTCTCCTATGTCGAGGCGATCCCGATGGAGGTGCTCGACACGCTTGAGATCACCTGGGAGACGGTGCCCGAATACCTCGAGCAGATGGACCGCAACCTCGGGGTCAATGTCGGCAACTTCATCGGCCACACCGCGGTGCGCTATTACGTGATGGGCGACGATTGCCAGAAGCGCACCGCGACCGACGGCGAGATCAAAGAGATGCAGGACCTCGTGCGCGACGGCATGAAGGCCGGGGCGCTCGGCCTCTCGGTGTCGCGCAACCAGGGCCATTTCGACCCGCAGGGCGTCCACATCCCGGCGATCTGGGCCGACGAGAAGGAGATCTTCGCGCTCGGCGACGTGCTGCGCGAGCTCGGCACCGGCCTCATCCAGTCGGGTGGCGGCGCCGCGGCCGAGATGAAGGACGCGCTGATGAGCCGGCTCAGCGAGGCGACCGGCCGCACCGTCGTCTACAACAATCTCGGCCAGACGATGCGCCGGCCCGGCCAGTGGCAGGCCCACATGGCGCAGGTCGACGCGACGACGGCGAAGGGCATCCGCGCCTACCCGATGTGCACGCCGAACCGCATCACCGACTATTTCCAGATGCGTAACACCCAGACCTTCCGCGGGCTGCCGGTGTGGCACCCGATCTGCCTGTCCTCGCCCGAAGAGATGCTGAAATCCTACGCCGATCCGGCAATTCGCAAGCAGCTGCACGACGAGGCCGTCGAGTTCAAAGGCGGCCCGGCGATCGGCATCTGCAGCACCTGGTGGGACTACATGGTCCTGCAGCACGCGGTGTTGCCGAAGAACCAGCAGTATGAGGGCAAGACCGTCGGCCAGATCGCGGCGGCGCAGAACAAGGGCATCATCGACTGCTTCCTCGACCTCGCGATCGAGGAGAACCTCGACACCGAGTGGCTGCACGGCGAAAACAACGTCGACGAGGCCGCGGTCGCCCAGATCCTCAACTATCCGAACGCGATCATCGGCCTCTCGGACGGCGGCGCGCATGTCCAGTTCCAGAGCGGCTTCGGGTTCTCGACCCGGCTCCTCTCCGAGTGGGTGCGCGACAAGAAGATCATGTCGCTGGAGACCGCGGTGCGGCGCCTCACCTTCGAGTCGGCCTCGACCTTCGGGCTCTTCGACCGCGGCCTCCTGCGCCCCGGCATGGTCGCCGACATCGTGATCTTCGACCCCGACACGGTGAAGCCGCTGCCGCTCGAGGTCGTGCACGATTTCCCGACCGGCGCCAAGCGCATCAAGGAGCCGGCCCAGGGCATCCACATGACGATCGTCAACGGAGAGGTGCTGCTCGAAGACGGCAAGCACACCGGGGCGCTGCCCGGCCGCGTGCTGCGCAACACCTACTACAAGGCCAACCACGCCTAAGGCACCCGCTTTCTTCCCCTCTCCCGCACCGCGGGAGAGGGTGGCGAGCGTAGTG
>DATCQF010000593.1:0-2825 GCA_036569735.1 Allostellaceae bacterium
ACCCTCCCCTGCATGCGGGGGAGGGAGGGACCCGCGCCACAGGCGTGGGAGGGTGGGGGCTGCTGTGCCGGGCTTATGCAACAGCTATGAGAGCCCCAGTTCGCGCAGGATGCGCTCGCGGTCGGCGTCGAGGTCGGGGGAGGCGCCGCGGGTTGGCGGATCGGCGAAGGCGGAGAATTTCATCGGATTGCCGGCGAGCTGCAAGGGGCCGGTTACAGGGTCGTCGACCTCGACCAGCATGTTGCGGGCCGCGGTCTGGGGATGCGCCAGCGCCTGCGCGACATTGTTGACCGGCCCGCACGGTATCCCCGCCTTTTCGACGACCGCGATCCAGTGTTCGGTGGTGCCGGCGCGCAATACCCCGTCGATTTCGGCCTTCAGCGCCTCCTGGTGCTGGTTGCGCAAGGCGTTGGTCTTGAACAGCGGGTTGTCGGCGAGATCGGGCCGCTCCAGCGCCTGCGTCAGCTTGACGAACAGGCTGTCGTTGCCGGCGGCGATGATGATGTTCCCGTCGGCGGTCGGAAACGCCTCGAACGGGGTGATCGAGGGATGGCGCGCGCCCATCGGCCCGGGGATTTCGCCGGTCGTCGTATAGCGCATGATGGCGTTTTCGAGGAGCGCCAGCTGGCAGTCGAAGAGGGCGACATCGACTTTCGTCGCTTCCCCGGTGCGCTCGCGATGCAGGAAGGCGGCGTTGAGCGCGATCGCGGTATAGAGGCCGCCGGCAAGATCGCCCACCGAGGTGCCGACCCGCACCAGCGGCATGCCCGGCGCCCCGGTGATGCTCATGATCCCGCCGAGGCCCTGCACCACCATGTCGTAGGAGGGGTAGTGCGAATAGGGGCCGGTGTGGCCAAAGCCCGAGGCGGCGGCGTAGATCAGGCGGGGATAGCGCGGGTGGAGGGTTTCCCAGCCGTACCCCAGCTTTTCCATCGTGCCCGGGCGGAAGTTCTCGACGACCGCGTCGCCCTTGTCGAGCAGGAGCTCGAAGATGTCGCGGTCGGCGGGCGCCTTCAAATCGAGGACGATCGATTCCTTGCCGCGGTTGACGCTGGCGAAATACGTAGATTTTCCACCCTTGAACGGCCCGTACTGCCGCGCGTCGTCGCCCGATCCCGGCGCTTCGACCTTGATGACCCTGGCGCCGAGTTCGGCCAAGAGCAGCGTGCAGTAGGGTCCGGCGAGAATGCGCGACAGATCGATGATGGTAATGCCGGAAAGCGGCCCAGCCTGTGGCATGCGTTGAAATCCTCCCGGGGCATCCGTCTGGTGCGGGCAAGCCGTCAATAGCCCAGACCGGGGCGGGATCGCAATCGCGGAGCGCCGCGCCCGCTCATTCGGGGTGTTTTGCCGGCGAGGTGTTTTGCCGGAACCGTCGGCGCGGGGTCAGCCCGAGCCCCGCGGGGCGCTCTCGACCCGCTCCGCCAGGCGGTCGTATTGCAGCGCCACGTCATCGAGATGCTCTCTGATCCCGGCGGTGGTCGCCTCACTCGCCAGTTGGCGAACCCGCGACGCGTGATGACGATAATATGCCGCCGCTAAGGGTGGCGTGGCCGGTACCATCGGAAATTATCGCTCCCGCGGATGCTTCTGTGAACCGATGACACTCGGCCAATGCCATAATCCGGGGAATTTCGGCCGGGCGCCCGGCGCCGGATCCGGCAGCGCAATTGTTGCAGCGTCGAGGAAGATGACTTGAACGACGGGCTGGTCGGCCCATCCTATCACCTTCCGGGTCGATCTGGTCGCGCCGGTCCGGCGGGAGCGGCGAGGCCGCGATCATTTTCGAGCGACGACAAATCGGGGAAAGCGGATGCGAGGGAAACCCAATTACCGTTTTGGCAAGGCCGAGCGCGACCGCGCCAAGCAAGCCAAACGGGAAGAAAAGCTCAAGTCGCGACAGGAACGCGCCACGTTGCAGCAGCCGGAGATGCCGCCGCCACGCGACGACGACGAACCCTCGCCCGGGTCACCGTTACCCGAAAACCCCTAGTAGCCTTCGCGCTCGAGGCGCTTGCGCAGCATCTTGCGATGCCGGCGGACCGCCTCGGCCTGTTCGCGGGCGCGGCGTTCCGACGGCTTTTCATAAGCCCGGCGCCGCTTCATCTCGCGAAAGGTGCCCTCGCGCTGCATCTTCTTTTTCAGCACCCTGAGCGCCGAGTTGATGTCGTTGTCACGCACAAAAACCTGCATCGCGGCCTGTCCTTCTTTTGATTAAGGGGGCTTTCCCTTATCGCGACCCTGGATGCTCGGTGCGGGCAACCGCGGGGTGTCGTTATCCGATTGATCGCCGGATCCGATTGATCGCCGGCGGGAGACGCCGCCGCCCACGCCAGAAAGGCATGGGCGGCAAGCGGGTCAAACTCGGCGTCGGTTAGTAACCCATGTTGTCGTGATCGTGGTCGTGCGGCGTCTCGCCCGGCTTCGGTTCCGGCCGGTCGGTGATCATTGCCTCGGTCGTGATCAACAGCCCGGCCACCGATGCCGCGTCCTGCAATGCGACCCGCACCACCTTGGCCGGGTCGACGATGCCGGCGACAACCATGTCCTTGTATTCGCCCGACTGTGCGTCAAAGCCGAAATTGGGGTCCTTGCTCTCGCTCAGCTTACCGACGACGATCGAGCCGTCGGCGCCGGCGTTCTCGGCAATCTGCCGGGCCGGAGCCTGGATCGCCTTGCGGACGATCTGGATGCCGAACTTCTGGTCGTTGTTGGCCGGGGTCAGCCGGTCAAGCACCTTGATCGAATAAAGCAGCGCCACACCGCCGCCGGCGACGATGCCCTCCTCGACCGCGGCCTTCGTTGCGTGCATCGCGTCGTCGACG
>DATCQF010000594.1:0-1707 GCA_036569735.1 Allostellaceae bacterium
GGCTGCGTCCTGGCCAACCGGCTGACCGAGGACCCCGCTACCCGGGTCATCCTGATCGAGGCCGGCGGGAGCGACTGGAACCCCCTCATACACATCCCGGCCGGCTTCATGAAGATGCTCGACCACAAGACCCTGAGCTGGCAGTTCAGGGCGGAAGCGGTCGACGGGCGCGAGATCATCTATCCGCGTGGCCGGGTGCTCGGCGGCTCCTCGTCGATCAACGGGCTCATCTACATCCGCGGCCAGCCCGAGGATTACGACCACTGGGCCCAGCTCGGCAACCGCGGCTGGTCGTGGGATGACTGCCTGCCGTACTTCAAGAAGGCCGAGCGCTGGGAAGGCGAGGCCGACGATGTCCACGGCAAGGACGGGTACCTGTTCACCTCGAAGATGGACCGCTCGCCGATCTGCGCCAAGGTGGTCGAGGCCGGCATCGAGCTCGGGCTCGAATATAGGGAGGACGTCAACAACCTGCCGCCCGGCGCGGGCGACAGCATCGGCTGGTGCCAGCAGACCCGCGGCGGCCGGCGCCGCGCCAGCACCGCGCGCAGCTATTTGCGGCCGGCCTCGAAACGCCCCAACCTCCAGGTCGTGACGGGCGCATTGGTCCACCGCATCTCGTTCAGCGGCAAGCGCGCGAACGGGGTGGTCTATTCGCGCGGCGGCTCGGTCGAGATCGCCGATGCGACGCGCGAGGTCATCCTGTCGGCCGGCGCGGTCGGGTCGCCGCACCTCCTGCAATTGTCCGGAATCGGCGACCCCGAGCATCTCGGCCCGATCGGCGTGCCCCTCGTGCATGCGCTGCCGGGTGTCGGCCGCAACATGCAGGACCATTACGTCGTGCGGATGACCTACCCGATCCACGGCATGGCGACCGCCAACGAAAAGGCGCGCGGGCTGCCGCTCGCCGGCGAGGTATTGCGCTACCTGTTCACCGGCAAGGGCATGCTGACCTATAGCGCGTCCTTGATCGCCGCGTCGGTCAAGGTGCTGGAGGAATCGGCGACGCCCGATGTGCAGATCTCGTTCGCGCCCGGCAGCTTCAAGGACGGCCAGATCGGCCAGCTCGAGGACGAGCCCGGCCTCACCGGCGGGCCCTGGCAGATGCGCCCCCTGTCGCGCGGCTATGTCATGGCCAAGTCGAGCCGCCCCGGAGACATGCCGGTAATCCACCCCGGCTACCTGACGGAGGAGACTGACCGGCGCGCGGTCATCGGCGGGTTGCGCTTTGCCCGCCGGATCTTCAATGCGCCGGCGCTGCAGCCCTATGTCGGCGCCGAAAAACTTCCGGGCGCGCAGGCCCAAAGCGACGACGAATTGCTCGACTACGCCAAGCGCAACGGCAACACGGTCTATCACGCGACCTGCACCTGCATGATGGGGCCACAGGCGAACTGCGTCGTCGACGACGAACTGCGGGTGCACGGGCTGGAGGGCCTGCGCGTCATCGATGCGTCGGTGATGCCGGCAGTGACCTCGACCAACACCAACGCGCCGACCATCATGATCGCCGAGAAGGGCGCCCAGATGATCCGGAGCGCGGCCCGGCAGGCGATGGCCGCTTAACAAAACCCATCCCGGCGAAGGCCGGGACCCATTCTTCCATCGCTCGAATGGATAACAAATGGGTCCCGGCCTTCGCCGGGATGGTCGTTCGGGTGGAAGGGTGGAAGACATGCAGGCGGATTACGTGATTGTCGGGGCCGG
>DATCQF010000595.1:0-3584 GCA_036569735.1 Allostellaceae bacterium
CATATCGGCTGGCTTGGCGCCCTTCAGCAGCTTGACCAGTTGTCGGGCCCATACGTCTCGGAAGAACTCGACTTTGCGCGGGCCATAGCCGCCAAGCCCGCCCGCCTCGGCAGATTCCGGAAACATGTATATCGCGGGCAAGCGCAATGCAGCCGCTCGCTCGATGATAAGCCGAGGCTGGGCGTTCAAGAGCGGTGACGCCAGCACGTTGAGCGCCGCGGCGCCCGCTTCCTTTGCCGCGTCGATGGCGCCGATGATCTCCTCGGGCTCGGCAATCCGGTAAATCGACAGCTCGATGCCGCGTGCCCGTGCTGCGTCCCGTAATGTCTGAAGCTGGCGGGACGCGGTCGTGTTGGTGTCGGCGAGGGCTGCAATATGGCGGGCGCTCGGCACAAGCTCGATGAGGATCTCTTGGCGCTTGCCGTCGAGTTCGGTCGAAAGCAGGCTGACCCCCGTTGTGTTACCGCCGGGGCGGGCCATCGAGGCGACCAGTCCCGACCCGACCATATCGTCGGTACCCGCGAGGATCGGAATCGTCGCTGTCGCCTGCTGCGCGGCCCGAATTGCGGCATCCCCGGCCGCCACGATCACATCGACCTTGGCTTCGACCAGCTCCGCCGCAACCTCCGGAAACTGCTCGGTGCGCAGCGCATATCCGCGCGGGTCGATCGTTAAATTTTGGCCCTCGATGAAGCCAAGCCGCCTGACCCCGTCGAAAAACACGACATTAGTCAGCTCATCGCGTGGAAGGGGGGACAAGCTGCCGACGCGATAGACCCGCCCCGGCTCTTGCGCCCGAGCAGCCGGCGGCGGCAACAGTGCCGCGCCACCCAAAAGGCTGATGAACTTCCGGCGCCTCATCCGCCGCCCGCTACACCCCGTACCTTTTGCGCCAGCCCAACCCCTCGGCGGTGTCGCCGAGCGGGGTGTATTCGCAGCCGATCCAGCCGGCGTAGCCGAGTTCGTCGATGCGGCGGAAGACAAATTCCCAGCCGATCTCTCCGGTGCCCGGCTCGTGGCGTCCGGGAACGTCGGCCAATTGCATGTGGTCGATCGCCGGCATCAACGCGGCAAGCCGGGTCGTCACGTCGCCCTGCGCGATCTGGCAGTGGTAGATGTCGAATTGCAGCCCCAGCCGGTCGCGCCCGATCGCCGCGGCGATTCCCGCGCCCTGCTCCTGGGTGCGCAACAGGTAGCCCGGCGCGTCGCGCGGGTTCAGGGGCTCGATGACGAGCTTGACCCCGGCGGCCAGCCCCTTCTCCCCGGCCCAGGCGAGGTTGGCGGCGTAGAGCGCCAACGCGGTGTCGGGCGGCAGGTCCTTCGGCGGCATCCCGGCCATCACGTGGACGCACGGGCAGCCGAGCGCCACGGCGTAGTCGATCGCCTGGAGGACACCGTCGCGGAAAATGCCCTCGCGCCCCGGAACGCAGGCGAAGCCCCGCTCGCCCGCCGCCCGGTTGCCGGCCGGGCTGTTGATCAGCACCTGCTCAAGCCCGGCATCATTGAGGCGCGAGCGCAATTCCGCGGCCGGATACTCATAGGGCGAGGCGAATTCGACCGCGGTAAAGCCGGCCCGCGCCGCCGCGTCGAACCGCTCGAGAAACGGCACGTCGGGAAAGAGGAACCCCAGATTGGCGGAAAAACGCGGCATGGTGCTTCCTCCCGATTACCCGACTGTCATTGCGAGCGGAGCGAAGCAATCTCGTGCCGATTGATGCTCGCCCGGTCGAGATTGCTTCGTCGCTCCGCTCCTCGCAATGACAGCCCGCTAGACCTTGAGCACTTCGGCGTCGGGGGCCGGATCGAGTTCGGCCGCGTTAACCGTCATGCACAAGAGGCTGTAATAACCGATTGCGGTCGTGAGCTGGATCAGTTCGTCGTTGCCGAAGCGGCTTTGCACCGCCTTGAACAGGGGTTGGTCGACCCGATGCTTGCGCAATAATTGCCGGGTGAACTCGACGATCTGCGCGTCCTCTGGCGGGATCCCGCGCGAATGGTTTTCGCGGATCGCGGTGATCGTCGACTCGGGGACGCCCTGCCGCCGCGCGCCGCCCGATTGGGCGCCCCAGACGTACATCCCCTCATACTCGCGCGCGACGGTCATCGCCGCGAGCACGCGCACCCGCATGTCGAGCGAGCCCTCGAACCGCACATAAGCGCCGAGATGCGCGACCCGTCCCGCAACCTCGGGGCTGTGCATGAACGCGACAAACGGGCCCTGCACCGCACCGCGGCTCGCGACAATGCTGTCGAATGTCGCGTGATCCTTGGCGGGCACCTGGTCCTTCTTGGTAACGAGGGGAAGCCTGGGCATTGCCGCTCCTTCGCGCTGCTGCTGTTCGATCAATGCGCGAAGGATACGACCCGCAGCCGTCAGCGCGCCAGCAATTCGCGGATGGAATCGTCGATGAATTTGGCATCTTCGGGGTTGAGCACCGGGTTGCCGGCGCGGTGGCCCCAGATCGAGGGGATCGGGCGCAATTCGGCCCGGGGCATGCGCGCGACCTCGCGCCGGTTGTCCTCGACGGTGAAATAAAGATCGGTCTCCGACGGCATCACCATGGCGTCGGCGGTGATCGCGCCGAGCGCCTTGCCCAAATCGCCGCCGTAAAGCTCGTTGGCGCTGATGTCGGCGTGCTGCCAGGTCCACAGCATCGCGAGGAGGTCGTTGGCGTCGCGCCGGCGGAACCCGGCTTCCCAATTGCCGACGAGGAAATCCTCGAGCGAGGAATAGCCGACGGTGCGCCACACCTCCTCGCGGTAGAAGGCCTGGGAGAGGCCCCAGCCGGCATAGACCCGGCCCATCGCCTGAAAGCCGCGGACCGGCGGCGTGGCGAACCAGCCGTCCTGCCATGCCGGATCGGCGATGAGCGCGGTCCGCACCCCTTCCAAAAACACGAAATTATGCGGCGAGGTTTTGGCCGAGCCGCAAATGGGCGCGATGCGCTCGACCCGGTCGGGGAAGAGCGCGCCCCAGTGGAACGCCTGCTGCGCCCCCATCGAAAACCCGTAGACGAGCTTCACCCGCTCGATCCCGAACACCTCCGCCAGGAGGCGCTGCTGCACGCGGACATTGTCGGTCACCGTGAAATGCGGGTAGCGCGCGCGATCGAACGGCGGCGGCGTGTTGCTGGGCGAGGATGACAGGCCGTTGCCGAACTTGTTGATGACGACGATGAAATACTTGCTCGGGTCGAGCGCCTTCCCGGGCTGGATCGCCCATTCGAGATCGTAATGCTTCCGTAGGAGGTCGGGTGGACGATGACGTTCGACTTCGCCGCATCGAGCGTGCCGTACGTCTTGTAGGCGAGATGCGCCTTCCGGTACGTCAGCCCCGACTGGAGAACAACGTCGCCGGCCTCGAAGAGCTGGTAGTCGGTCATGCCCCTCTCTCTTTTCCGCGCACCGCCCCCCTTTACCAGAAAGACCCCCTTGCGCGGGCTTGACCCGCGTATCCACGTCTTCCGCCCTGAAAAGACGTGGATGGCCGGGTCAGGCCCGGCCACGGGGAGCCACTAACCCGTCTTATTCATGACGGGGTGGATTTGAGGCGGCGGACGTAGCATAAGCGATTGATCCAGCGT
>DATCQF010000596.1:0-10255 GCA_036569735.1 Allostellaceae bacterium
CACCAGCTCGTGGCGCGCGAGCGCCGCCCCGATCCGCTCGGCGAGCGCCATCGGGTTCGCGCGGGCGGCGCCGGCCAGCACCATCGCCGCGTTGGTGGCGAGATCGCCATGTGCCGGGTCGCGCGGCGGCTCAACCGCGACGCGGCCGAAATCGGTGCCGGGCGGCAGCGCGCCCTCGGCCGCCAGATCGTCGAGCGCGGCAACCACCAGCCGGCGGAAATCGCCGTAAATATTGATCATCGGATGTTCGTCATACCGGGGCGTAGGTATCGAACAACCGGCGATGCTCGTCGAGGGCGAATCGGTCGGTCATCCCGGCGAGGTAATCGGCGATGATCCGGGCGGTCTCGGGCGGGTTGCCGCGGGTCAGCGCGCGCCACTCTTCGGGCAGGCATTGGGGCTCGGCGAGAAACAGCTGGAACAGCTCGCGCACGACCCGTCGCGCTTTTGAACTCATACGGTTAACCCGGTAATGCCGGTACATCCGCTCGTGCAGGAAGCGCTTGAGCGCCCGGTCGTGGTCGCCCATCTCCGCCGAAAAAGCCGCGACCGGTTCCCCGAGGTGACGCACCTCGTCGACGCTTCTGACCCCGGTCGCGACGAGCCTCCGGCGGGTTTCGCCGACCAGGTCGCGCACCATGCGATCGATAACCCGGCGAATCGCCTCGTGGATCAGCCGCGATTCATCGAGCCCGGGATAGCGCCGGGCGACCTCGTCGAACACCGGGCCGACGAGCGGCACCTCGGCGAGATCGGCGACCGCGAAGAGCCCGGCGCGCAACCCGTCGTCGATGTCGTGGTTGTTGTAGGCGATGTCGTCGGCGAGCGCGGCGATTTGCGCCTCGGGCCCGGCAAATGTTTCTAACTCAAGCTTGTGTCGCAGGTCGTATTCGGTGATCGAGGGCGGGACTGGCGCCTCGATGCCGGGCCCCACGAGCGGGCCGTTGTGCTTGGCGGTGCCCTCCAGGGTCTCCCACGTCAAATTGAGGCCGTCGAACTCGGCGTAGCCGTGTTCGAGGCGGGTCAGGATGCGCAGCGTCTGGTCGTTGTGCGAGAAGCCGCCAAAGGGCGCCATCTCGGCGTTGAGCGCCTCCTCGCCGGCATGGCCGAACGGGGTGTGCCCGAGGTCATGCGCGAGGCCGACCGCCTCGGCGAGGTCCTCCTCCAGCCCCAATGCGCGGGCGATCGTGCGGGCGATCTGCGCGACTTCGAGGCTGTGGGTGAGGCGCGTGCGAAAATGGTCGCCCTCGTGATAAACAAAGACCTGGGTCTTGTGCTTCAGCCGGCGAAACGCGGTCGAATGGATGATGCGGTCGCGGTCGCGCTGAAACGGCGAGCGCATGTCGTGCTCCGGCTCGGGGTGGAGCCGGCCGCGGCTTTTTTCCGGATTTGACGCGTAGGCCGCGCGCTTGACCGCCCAGACCATGCCCCGACCCTACGCCCGTCTACTTTTGCGAGCAACCGCCTTGGCAGCCGTCTATATTGGCGTTTGACCAGCAGGACATCCTTCGATGGCTATTTTCGACATAGATGAGGCGAACGTTGCGCTCTCGAAGCTGATCGACGATGCGCTCGCCGGCCAGGAGGTGGTCATAAGCCGCAACGGCGTCGAAGTCGTCCGACTGATACCCATCCCGGCACCAGGGCAACACGGGCCGCGCATCCCTGGTCGGTCGAAGGGGAAGATTTGGATCGCGCCGGATTTCGAGATGAGCGATGACGAAATCGCCGATTGGGAAGGGCGATAGGCGCCCACCATTCACGAAACAAGGGGCGTCGGTGCCTGCGGCACGGTTTGCCAGAATTCGGGGTCGTGGCCGAAAAAGATGCGCGCGCCCTTGGCTTCGAGCGCGGCGAGGCGGTCGAGCGAGGCGAGCATCGCGTCGCGGTCATCGACAAAACGCGGCAGCCGGCGCTCGCGCAGGGTGCGGCAGAAATAACACGAGTCCGCGGCCAGCACGATGTCGCCCCCATCCAAACGCAGCTTCAGCGATTGGTGACCCGGGGTGTGGCCATGGGTCGGCAGAACGACGACGCTGCCGTCGCCAAAGACGTCGTGCTCGCCGTCGACCAGGCGCAGTTTGTGTCCGAGGTCGAAATCGCGCGGGTTGAAGCCGCGCCTGGCAGCGATGTCGGGGTCCATGCCGGCGTCCCATTCGCGGCGCTGCACCAGCAGCGTCGCGTTGGGGATCAGCGCGTTGCCACCGACATGGTCGAAATGGAAATGCGAGTTGATGACGAGGTCGATCTTGGCCGGGTCGCGGCCGAGCGCGGCGAGGCGGGCGCTGATCTCCTCGCCCGGGGCGAAATCGAAGTCGAAGAGCCTGGCGATGCGGGCGCCGCCCCGACCCGCCGGGTCACGCTGGCAGTCGGGGTGCATCCCGGTATCGAACAGGGCGGTCCCCTTCGGGTGCTCGATCAGATAGGCAGGGATCGGCAGCCTGATGCGGCCCTCCCCGCCCTCCATCAGATGGCCGAGATCGCCCTCCAGGTGGCCGCAGGTCAGCGCGTAGACGGTAAGGTTCATGGCCGCGCTACTCGGCCGCCGCGCCGGCCTGCGCCGCGGCGTCCGAACGGTGACCCTTCTGGTGGAAATAATTGGCCCGGTAGAACTCGAGCACGAGGTCGCGGTAGACCGCCGGCGGATAGCGCGCCGGGTTGTCGGCGCCGACGCAGCTCGGCAGGCATTCGATCACGCTGTCCGGGTTCGGGCTGTGGAAATAGGCGATCGAATAGCGCTCGCTGCCGGAATCGTTGAGGACGCCGTGCGGGGTCGACAGGAAGCGGTCGTTCGACCAGCGCCGCATGATGTTGCCGAGATTTATGAGGAACGTGCCGGGGATGACCGGCGGCGCAAACCATTCGCCCGAGGGCAGGCGCACCGCCAGCCCCGGCACGTCGGTGCGCGCGAGCGCGGTCATAAAGCTGTTGTCGGTGTGCGGCGCCTGGCCGAACAGATTGTCCTCGCCCGCATCCTGCGGCGGGTAATGCAGGAAGCGCAGATTGGCGTGCCCCTCGCCCGCGAAGAACGGCGCGAAAAAATCCGGTGGCATGTCGAGCGCCACCGCGAAAACCGGCAGCATCCGGTCGCACATCGCACCCAGCGCGGCGAAATACGCCATCATGTCCCGGCGCAGCTCGGGTCTCGCTTCCGGCCATTGGTTGCGGCCGCGCAACGGCGTCCCGGCAATGAATTCAGGGTGGTCGGGACCGCGATCGTGACTGATAAAGAAGCTCTCGTTGCGGTTCGGACGGGTCGCCTTGTGCACCCTCGATGCGCCCTGGACCGAAGCGTCGATCGGCAGGTAGCCGATGTTGTTGGCGTTGAGGCGCAGCTTCAGCTTGGCGGCGAGCGGCAAGGCGTGGAACCGGTGCGAAGCGGCAAAGGCGCGCTCGATCAGCGTCTCGCAGACGCCGTGGTTGAGGGCATAAAAGAACCCGACATTCTCGCAGGCTTGGCGCGCCGCGTTGGCGGTGCGCGAGAGAGCTCCAGGCTCGCCGGCGAAAAGCGGGCCGAAATCGATGACCGGGATCTGCGCCGCCGCAGCGGCGTAATCGCGCACCCCATGCTGCTGGAACAGGTTCATTCTCGTCTCCGAAGCCGCGCCGCCGACTATACCCCGCCGCTCGCCCGACGTGCCAGCCGGCAGCGCTCCCCGCCCTCCCCGCCTATCAGGCCGGACTGGCAAACCGGATCGTTAGTAACGGAACCGAAGTCGAGGAAGCGCAAACCGCGCTATGAGGGTCGCCGAGGCGCAGCCGGCAGAACGACCAGCAAACTAAAACGCGAGGTTCTGCCGATGGTTGTGCAATTTCGCCTGGCGCGCCGCTTCGCGCGCCGCGTCGTAATCGCGCAATGCGGTGCAGTCCGCCTCGGTGACGCTCGCATGCGTCGGCACGACGCATGCGGTCGGGCAGCGGGTGATGTGTTTTTTGCTGAGAAACTCGGCGACGGCCCCGGCATACTCGGTCTCGGACATCACGGCTGCTCTCCCGTTGGCTGAGCGCTGGGCCTCTTCATAATGCCGATCCGTTAACAACAGGTTATGGTAAACGCGGCCAGGGCCATCGATTTACCACCGATCCCGAGGGCTCAACCGCCGGTAAGCTTTTATAGATTGTTCTTTGTAATTATTTTATTTAAGGAGAGGGCGTCGTGCGAGGGAGCCGATCTTTGGTCGACTCGGAGTTTTTGGTTCGGTTCTGGGGTGTACGCGGCAGCATCGCCTGTCCCGGGCCGAAAACCGTGCGCTATGGCGGCAATACCTCGTGCGTCGAGATACGCTGCGGCGGCAAGCTGTTCGTTTTCGACGGCGGCTCGGGGATGCGCCTGCTCGGCGACGCGCTGATCAAAGGCGGGCATCCGCGCGACTTCGATCTGTTTTACACCCACACCCATATCGACCATTGCCACGGTCTGCCGTTTTTCGCGCCGTGCTACGACGCGCGCAATCGTATCCGCGTCTGGGCCGGCCATCTGAAGCCCGATGCCGGCATCCAGGCGGTGCTCGGCAAGATGATGTCGCCGCCCTTGTTTCCGGTGCCGATGGATATCTTCAACGCCAAGCTCGAGTTCAACGATTTCTCCGCCGGCGAGGCGCTGACGCCGCACCCCGGCATGCTTCTGCGCACCGGGCCGCTCAATCACCCCAATCGCGCGACCGGCTATCGGCTGGAGCACAACGGCAAGGCGGTCGCCTACATCACCGATACCGAGCACGAACCCGGACGGCTCGACAACAACATCCTCCAGATCGTCGACCGCGCCGATATCATGATCTACGACAGTACCTATACCGACGAGGAATACCCGGCGCACAAGCACTGGGGGCATTCGACCTGGCAGGAGGGCGTGCGCCTGGCCAATGCCGCGCAGGTCAAGACGCTGGTGCTGTTCCACCACGATCCCGACCACGACGACGACTTCATGGATCGGGTCGCGGCCGACGCCGCCAAGGCCCGACCCGGAACAATCGTCGCGCATGAGGGCCTCGTCCTGCGGCCCTGACCCTGGGCCGCCGCCGGGTCGCTATGGCGCCGACAGCCGGCGCCGGAACATCGCAAAAATCAGTTCCCAGTCGCGGTTGGCGGCGCGCTTGTCGTGAATGTCGCGGTCGGGCAGCGCATAGCCGTGCTCGGCGCCGGCATGGAGCTGAAAGCGGTAATCGACCGCGCAGCCCTGGAACGCGTCAGTGAGCGCGGCGCGGATTGGCGGCGTCGCATTGGGGTCCTTCTCGGCAAAGCCGCAATAGAGTTCGCCGCGCAGCCGCCCGGCCAGACGGTGTGGCGAGGCTTCGCTGTCGGAGACGAGCTGGGTCCCGTGCAGGCTCGCCGCGGCGAGGAAGCGTTCGGGATAGGAAGCGGCGACGCAGACCACGTGCCGCCCGCCCATGCAGTAGCCGACCGCGCCGACCGCGCCCGGGCGCACCGGTTCGCCCCGATCGATGAAATCGAGCATCGCGGCGCTATCGGCGACCACCATCGCGTCCGATAATTGCTGGAGCGGTGCGCGCACCTGCTCCCGGCGCTCGGGATCGAGGTTGTGCATCGAGATCATCCGGCCCTCGGCGTCGCGCCATTGGTGCCTGACCCGGCCCTGGCGGTAGTAGAGGTCCGGCAGCAGCACGTAATACCCGACCACCGCCACCTTGCGGGCGATGTCGTACAGCTCCTCGCGCAAGCCCCAGACATCCATGTAGATGACGACCGGAGCGAACGGCCCCCCTTCCTCGGGGTGAACGATGAAGGTCTCCATCTTCCCGTCGGCGGTCGGGATATTGACGATTTTTTCGTGCATGGCGCGGCTCAGTGATAGGGGTCGGCCGCGTCGCGCAAGCCGTCGCCGAGAAAATTGAAGGCGAGCACGGTCAGGATGACCGGGATCACCGGCAGCATCAGCCAGGGGTAGAGCGCGACGACGCTGATGTTCTGGGCTTCGTTCAACAGCACCCCCCAGCTGGTGATCGGCGGGCGCAGCCCGAGCCCGAGAAAGGACAGCGCGGTCTCGCCGAGGATCATGCCGGGGATGATCAAGGTCGCCGAGGCGATCAGGTGGCTCATAAAGCTCGGCAGCAGATGCCGCCCGATGATGCGCGCCGGGCTCGCCCCCATCAGCACCGCGGCGGTGCAGAAATCCTCCTCGCGCAACGACAGAAGCTTTGAGCGGACGGCGCGGGCAAGGTGCGTCCACTCGATCATCCCCAAGATGATCGTGATGCCGAAATACACCAGGATCGGGCTCCACGTCACCGGGAGCACGGCCGACAGCGCCATCCACAACGGCAAGTGCGGGAAGGACTGGATGACCTCGATGCCGCGCTGGATCAGCATGTCGGTCCAGCCGCCGTAATACCCCGCGATGCCGCCGATCAGGATGCCGAGGGTGAAGCTGATGGTGACGCCGATGAGGCCGACGGTCAGCGAGATCCGCGCGCCGTAAATGATGCGCGACAACATATCGCGGCCGAGCCGGTCGGTGCCGAGGAAAAACACCTGGCCCTCCTCCGCCGGGCAGAACAGATGGAAATCGCCCGGGATGAGGCCCCAGTGATTGTACTGGTCGCCGTGGCAAAAGAACCTGAGCGGCTGGCGCTTGTCCGGGTCGGGCGTATAGACCCGGCGCAGGTTGGTCATGTCGAGCCGATAGCGATAGCCGTTGACGTAGGGCCAGGTGGGGCCGCCGTTGTCGAACACGTGCAGGCGCTGCGGCGGGGCATAGATGAAGTCGACATGGCGGCTGTCGAGCGCATAGGGCGCGAGAAACTCGCAGAACAGGATGATCACGTAAAACGCGAGCAGGAGCGCTCCCGATACGACGGCGACGCGGTGCCGCCGCAGGCGCCACCACATCATCTGCAACGGCGTGGCGCGGTAGAAGAGCTCCTGCGCCGCGGTCATGGTTTCGACCGCATAGGGATCGAACGCCGCCGACGACACGTAATGCGGCAAGGCGGCGCCCGGCTCGCCTGCGGCCGCGTCGCGCGCCTTCTCGGGCGGCACCGCGCCCGCGGTGAGGCCGATTTCGCTCACTGCGCGCGCCCCGCCTGCAATCGAATCCGCGGATCGAGCACGGCAAGCGCCAAATCCGACAGGAAAACCCCGATCACCGTCAGGAACGCCATGAACATCAGGAACGAGCCGGCGAGATACATGTCCTGGCTGCGCAAGGCCTCGAGCAGCATCGGCCCGGTGGTCGGCAACGACATCACGATCGAGACCACCGCCGCCCCCGATATGACGTGCGGCAGAAGCGAGCCGATATCCGAGATGAACGGGTTGAGCGCCATCCGCAGCGGGTACTTGAACAAGACCTTCAGCGGGTGGAGGCCCTTGGCGCGCGCGGTGACGACATACTGCTTTTGCAGTTCGTCCAAGAGGTTGGCGCGCAGCCGCCGGATCATCGCGGCGGTCCCCGCGGTGCCGATGACGACGACCGGGATCCAGATATGCGCAAAGACCGAGAGCGCCTTGGGCCAGGACCACGGCTTGTTGAGGTAAATCGGGTCCATCAGGCCGCCGACCGAAATCCCGAGATAGACATGCGCCAGATAGATCAGCACGAGCGCAAAGAGGAAACTGGGCGTCGCGAGCCCGAGAAATCCCAGAAACGTCAGCAGATAATCGGACAGGGCGTACTGGTGCGTCGCCGAATAGATCCCGATCGGGAAGGCGACGATGTAGGTGAAGAGGATCGTCGTGAACGAGACCAGAAACGTCAGGAGCAGGCGATCTCCGACCACCTTGTTGACCGGCAGGTCATAGAGGAACGAATAACCCATGTCGCCGTGCAGCAGCCCAACCGCCCAGTAAAGGTACTGCTCCCATAATGGCAGGTCGAAGCCGTATTGCTTCTTGAGGAAGGCGATCTTGGCGAGGTTGGCCCCCTCGCCCTGGCTTTGCAGTTCGGCGATGTAGGTCGAGAAATAGTCGCCCGGCGGCAGGTGGATGATGATGAAAGTCAGCATGCTGATGGCGATCAATGTCGGGATCATGATCAGGATCCGATGGACCAGATAGCCAAGCATCGAACGCCACTCTCCCTAACGCCGCGGCCACGCCCTACAGCGCAAACGCGCTCCTGTTCAGCATTATCCGAAGTTTATGGCGCCCCGCGCGATAGCAATTTAGTCGCGCTTGCATTATCGCACAGGTCCGGTCAGCGCGGCCGAGGCGGCCGGCGCGCCGGGTTGATCGAACCAGAACCCGTCCGGCTTGTAGAACCCGAAATGGGCGCCGGGATCCCAGTTGTAGATGCCATCGGAGGGCACGTTGCGCAGCCGGGTATTGACGACGACCGGCTGCTGGACTCCGGCGACCAGTCCGATCGAATAGACCTCGTCGGCCCAGACCCGCAGCATCTCGTGCCAAATCTGCGCATGCTCCTCGCCTTGCGCCGCGCCCAGCCAGGATTGGTACAGACTCCCCAGCTGGGTCGCCCCGGGCAGGTCCGCGGGCTCCCCGGCGGTTCCCTTGGTTTCGAGGTATTGGCCCCATTTGGGCCATTCGAGCTGCTGCTGGCTGGTCGGGGCAAATTCCCACGGCGACATATCCGCGGTGGCGAGGCCGTTCTCGATGCCTTTCTCGAGCGACATCAGCGTCTGACCGGAAAACACCCGGCGGCGAAACAGGGTCAGCTGGGTCGGTCTGGAAAACAGCCTGATGCCAACCTGCCGCCACGAATCGCGGATCAGTTCGAGGACATCGGATTTCTCCGTCGATTCCCCCGAATCCTCGACGACGATATCGAGCGGGCGCCCATCGGGCAGCTGGCGCATTCCATCGCTCGCGCGCGTCAGACCGATCTGGTCGAGCAGTCGATTGGCTTCGCTCAAATCGTACGCCGCCCACAGCGAGCGATATTCCGGGCGGTAGAGCGGGCTTTCCGGCAACACCGTGTTCTGCCCTTCGCTCGCCAGCCCGAAATAGATCACCTGGTTGATCTCGTGGCGATTGGTGGCGAGCGACAGGGCGCGGCGGAAACGGACATCGCGCACCAGGGGGCGCCACGCATCGTCGGCGACATTGAGATTGGGATATAGCGCGAGCTGGCTGCCGGGACCGGTACGCCACAGCAACACCTTGTAGCCGCCCGCCGCTTCGCCTGCCTTCAGGAAGGTGTAATCATCAAAGCTCAGATAACGCGCCTGAAGATCGGTCTCGCCCGCCTCGGTCTTGGCCGGAATGATCTTGCTGCTGGCGACGGTAAACACGATTCGATCGATATACGGCAGCTGGTGGCCAGCCCCGTCGACACGGTAATAATAGGGGTTACGTTCAAAAACGATGCGCTCCGCCGGCGGCCTTGTTTTCAATATCCAGGGTTCGAGAGACGGCAGATCGGGGTTATCGTTACGGTACATCGCCTCCATTTTGGTGTGCAACGCGGCCCAATTTCGGGCGCCTACCTGCTTGACTCGAGCCTCCAGGGTCAATTTATCGGCATATTTTTTATGGTATTTCTTCAAGAAATGCGCCGGGCAATAGATGTACAACGGGTCTGGCTGGGCCAGCGCCGGCAGGAATTGCGGGTTGGGGCGCGACCAGCTGAAGCGGATGGTTTGCGCGTCCAGGACCTCGAATTTCGGGGCCTCGCCATTGGGTAAGAGCGCCACCGGCAGACCGGAGGGCGATAGAGCCGGATTTTTCGCGACATCCTCGAACCAGTAGCGGAAATCCTCCGAGGTGAACGGCTCGCCGTCGGACCATTTATGCTCGGCCCGCAAGTGCAGCGTGAAAATCCGGCCGCCCTCGACCTCCACCGCTTCGAGCATGTCGGGAACCAGCGCCAAGGCCGGCGTATAGGCGACCAGCCGGGCATAGCCATAGACGACCATCAGCCTGGTATCCTTGGGGCTGGCCATCAGCATGCGCAGCTCGCCCCCGGGACGCCCGATCGTCTCCAGTTCGGCGAGCGCGGGCGCGCGCGGCAGCCGGCTGGCGATCGGCGGCAGCTCTCCGTTCGCCACCTCCGCGAACAACGACGGCGTCTCCTGCAACGCGGCGAGCGCGGGACCCACCGGCAGGGGAAGAACCAGGATCACGAGCGACAGGATCGCGGAGCAGGCGAACCGAAACCCGCCGCGACATGGCCGCGCGGCCAGCGGCGCGGCCATCACGACGGTCCGGCGAGGCTGGCCTCGCGCACCCGCGCTGCCCCAGCCTCGACAAGGGGCGGCATCGCGCTGGCCTCGACGCAATGACCGGGCTCGACCTCGATCAGCTGGGCGGGTCTTCCCGGCACCCGCCGGAAGGGCTC
>DATCQF010000597.1:0-8957 GCA_036569735.1 Allostellaceae bacterium
CGATAAACGCGCCGTCGATCCGGCAGCGCGCGTTCTCGCCGGTCATCCTGACATCCGCCTCGTGCCGCACGGTGTGCCCGCCGAGCAGGAGGGCAAAGCCGGTAAAGCGCGCCTCGGTTCCCAAGGTCGCGTCGAGCTGCGCCAGGTGCACGGCCTGCGCCGATTCTTCGACGATGACGGTGCGGGTCAGCTCGGCGCCCTCGGCGAGCCGCACGGCCAGTACATCGTTGCGCCAATAATGCTCCGAGCCTGTTTCCGGGCCGGCATAGCTCTCGAGTATGCTGGCGCGGCTGCCGGCCCCGAGCGTCACCAGGCTGCGCGTATGATACGAGCCCGCGCCGGCACCAGAGCCGAGGTGGACAATCTCGATCGGCTGGTCGAGCGTGACGCCGGGCGCGATTGCGAGGATGTAGCCGTCGCCGAAGAACGCGGCGTTCAGCGCGGCAAACGGGTGCGCGGCGTCGCCCGAGAAATCGTCCATCACCTCACGCAGAAGATCGGGTTGCTCGGCGATCGCCGAACGGGTCGGGCCGAACCACACGCCTTCCGGCACGGCGATCGACGACAGTTCGCGGGCAAAGCAGCCATCGATCAGCACCAGGCGCACACTGGTTTCGGGCAGTGTCAGATGCGCGAGACGGTCGCCCATCGTCCGCAGCATTGCGCCTGACGGTGCCGCGGCGGGCAGCAGCGGCTGGCGCTGCAGCGGCTGAAGATCGAGATAGCGCCAGCTTTCGCTCTTGCGGCTCGGAAAACCGAGTTCGGCAAAGCGGGCAATCGCGCGACGGCGGTTGGCGGCGAGCCAGGCAGGCTCGACCTGCGCGTTATGGACGCCGCGCTCGAAGGCGTCGAGATAAGGCCGCGCCTCGGGCTTTACCGGGAAATCGACGATTGCGTTCATCGCTGTTTGGGGCATCGCCGTCTGCACCGCTCCGCCGGTGCTCACGCCGCATCGCCCGCAAGTTCGTCAAAGGGGCCGTAGCCGCGCGCTTCCAATTCGACGGCGAGACTTTTGTCGCCCGATTGCACGATCCGGCCATCCTGCAGGACATGCACGTGATCGGGTTCGACATAGTCGAGCAGGCGCTGGTAATGGGTGATCATGACGATCGCGCGATCCGGCGCGCGCAGTTCGTTGACCCCGCGCGCCACGGTGCGCAGCGCGTCGATATCGAGCCCGCTGTCGGTCTCGTCGAGGATCGCCAGGCGCGGTTCGAGCATCGCCATCTGGAAGATTTCGTTGCGCTTTTTCTCGCCGCCGGAAAACCCGACATTGACGGCGCGCTGCAGCAGGTCGTCGCCGATATCGAGCAGCTTCAGCTTGGCGCGCACGATGCGCAGGAACTGGCCGGCATCGACCTCGGGCTCGCCCTTATGACGGCGCTGGGCGTTGACCGCGGCGCGCAGGAAATAGGTGTTGTTGACCCCCGGGATCTCGACCGGATACTGGAAGGCGAGAAAGACGCCCTCGCGCGCCCGCTCGTCCGCCGGCATCGATAACAGGTCGCGCCCCTGATAGCGGACGCCGCCCTCGGTCACGACGTAGCCCTCGCGCCCGGCGAGGACCGCCGCGAGCGTCGACTTGCCCGAGCCGTTGGGGCCCATGATCGCGTGCACCTCGCCCGCCGCGACCGTGAGGTCGATCCCCTTCAGGATCTCGCGGCCATCGGCGAGCCGGGCGTGCAGATTGGTTATTTCGAGCATTGGATCTGTCATGTGAGGGCTCAGCCGACGCTGCCTTCGAGGCTGACCGCGAGGAGCTTTTGCGCCTCGACGGCGAATTCCATCGGCAGCTCTTTGAGGACGTCCTTGCAGAACCCGTTGACGATCAAGGACAAGGCATCCTCGTCGGCGAGGCCGCGCTGGCGGCAATAGAACAGCTGGTCGTCGCTGATCTTCGAGGTCGTCGCCTCGTGCTCGATACGAGCCGACGGGTTGCGCACCTCGATATAGGGCACGGTATGCGCGCCGCAGCGGTCGCCGATCAGGAGCGAGTCGCATTGCGTGTAGTTGCGCGCGCCCTGGGCGCGCGGCTGCACCCGCACGAGGCCGCGATAGGTGTTCTGGCCGTGCCCGGCCGAAATCCCCTTCGAGATGATCGTCGAACTGGTGTTCTTGCCGATGTGGATCATCTTGGTCCCGGTATCGGCCTGCTGGCGGTTGTTGGTGATCGCGACGGAATAGAATTCGCCCACCGAACCGTCGCCTTCGAGGATGCAGCTCGGGTACTTCCAGGTAATCGCCGAGCCGGTTTCCACCTGGGTCCACGAGATCTTCGACCGGGCACCGCGGCAGGCGCCCCGCTTGGTCACGAAATTGTAGATGCCGCCCTTGCCCTCGGCGTCGCCCGGGTACCAGTTCTGCACGGTCGAATACTTGATCTGCGCGTCGTCGTGCGCGATCAGCTCGACGACCGCGGCATGCAGCTGGTTTTCGTCGCGCTGCGGCGCGGTGCAGCCTTCGAGATAGCTGACGTAGCTGCCCTTGTCGGCAATGAGGAGGGTGCGCTCGAACTGCCCCGTTTTGGCCGCGTTGATACGGAAATAGGTCGAGAGCTCCATCGGGCAGCGCACCCCCGGCGGGATGTAGGCGAACGACCCGTCGCTGAACACGGCGGAGTTGAGCGCGGCAAAGAAATTATCGTTCTGCGGCACGACGCTGCCGAGATAGCGGCGCACCAGATCGGGGTGCTCCTTCACCGCCTCGCCGAACGAACAGAAGATGATGCCGAGTTCGCCGAGCTCCTTCTTGAAGGTCGTCGCCACCGAAACGCTGTCGAAAACGGCGTCGACCGCGACCCCGGCAAGTTCCACCCCGGCGAGTGCGGCGCGCTCCTTCAGCGGGATGCCGAGCTTTTCGTACATCGCCAAGAGCTCGGGATCGACCTCGTCCAAGGATGTCGGGCCGGCGCTCTGTTTCGGCGCGGAATAATAGGTCGCCGCCTGGTAGTCGATCGGCGCGACGTTGACCTTGGCCCAGTTCGGCTCGGTCATCTTGCGCCAGGCGCGGAACGCGGCGAGCCGCCAGTCCAGCAGCCACTCCGGCTCGCCCTTTTTGGCCGAGATGAAGCGCACCGTGTCCTCGTTGAGGCCGGGCGGCGCGGTATCGGCCTCGATATCGGTGACGAAGCCGTATTTGTAGCCCTCCTGCGAGAGCGTGCGGATCGTGTCCTGGGTGTCGAGGGAGGCGCTCATCGGGGCGGCTCTTTCATCAAAATACGGGCAGCGCGGGTGGCGGGTTCGGCAAAGACCGGAAACGCGGGGGCAAAAGCCAAGGGCCCGATCATCTCGGCGAGCGAGATCGCCGACAGCGCGGCCCCGACCGCCCGGTTGATCGCGGTCCAATGCGGCCGGGTCGGGCAATAATTCGTACGGTCGCAATCGGTGGCATGGACCGAGCATTGGGTTATGCCGATATCGCCGTCGATCGCGGCGACGACCTGGGCGACCGAGATCGCGCTGGGAAGACGCGCCAGTCGATAGCCGCCCGCGGCCCCGCGGGTCGCCGTCACCAACCCGGCATGGGCCAGCGCCTTCAATAGTTTGGCAACCGTCGCCGGAGGCAGCCTTGTGGCGGCGGCAACAGCGGCGGCTGTCGCCTGACGTTCTGGATGCGCGGCCAGATGGGCGGCGACAATGACGCCGTAATCGGCGAGCTTGCTGAGGATGATCATCGACGGGGCACAGCTCAGGACGATCGTGGGGCCAATTCGGACTGAATTGGTACGCAATAGATCGTTGCTGCGGTTGCCGTGGTCAAGGCGAAATCGACGCGCTCGCCGCCGCTAGGGCTGCGGCGTTCCGCCGCAAAGGTCTTGGGGGCGCCCGGATAGGGGAAGGGGAGCGCTCAATCCCCCATCATGTCCAAGGCGCGCTGGATCGCGTTGAACACCTGGCTCGGCAAAAACGGCTTGGGCAGAAAGCCGAGCGGCCGAGCCGTCTGGGCGCGTGCGGTGGTGTCGGCATCAGCCAGCCCGGAGAGAAATATCGCCGGTAAGCCAAATCTCTGACGCAACAGGCAGGCCAGTTCGATGCCGTCGATCGGCCCGGTCAGGCGGATATCGACGAGCGCCAGGGACGGGTGATTTTCCGCCGCGAGCGACAGCGCCTCGGGACCGGAGGCCGCGATGCCGGCGACGCGAAACCCCGACCCACCGAGCACCTCCTCGATGTAGCTGGCGATCAACGCCTCGTCCTCGACGATGAGGATGCTGATCGGCTTGCTTCTGTCGGTTGGCGCAACCACTTGAAACTCATCGCTTGCCACCGGCTCGCCCCCAAATGCCGATCACCACAAGGTGCTGGTGCCGTAGTCCAACAGGAGGCGGAAACGCTAGTTCCAGCTCTGATGCTAGGATTCGCGTCCAAGGCTCGGTCAAAACGCCTTAGCAAACGGTTAACGTGGCCAGGGTCGTCAAAATGGCCAGGGCTGAGCGGAGCGCCGGCACCGAACCGACGGCGCGGCGCGCCTCGATGAAGCTCCTGATCATCGAAGACGATCGGGAGACTGCCGCCTATCTGGTAAAGGGGCTGAGTGAGAGCGGGTATACCGTCGATCATTCGAGCGATGGCCGCGACGGGCTGTTCCTCGCCACCTCGGGCAGCTACGACGCGATCATCCTCGACCGCATGCTGCCGGGGATGGACGGGCTGGCGCTCCTGGGCGCGCTGCGCGGCGCCCTGATCCGCACCCCGGCGCTGATCCTCTCGGCACTCGGCAGCGTCGACGATCGGGTCAAGGGATTGCGCTCGGGCGGCGACGATTATCTCGTCAAGCCCTTCGCGTTCAGCGAGCTGCTCGCCCGAATCGAGGTCCTGCTGCGGCGCGGGATCGATGCGCCGAGCCTCACCAGGTTGCGCGTCGCCGACCTCGAGCTCGACCTGTTGACCCGATCGGTCAAGCGCGGCGACAAGACCATCGACCTCCTGCCGCGGGAATTCCAGCTGCTCGAATACCTGATGCGCAACGCCGGTCACGTGGTGACCCGGACGATGCTGCTCGAAAATGTGTGGGACTATCATTTCGACCCGCAGACCAACGTGATCGACGTGCATGTCAGCCGGTTGCGGCAAAAAATCGACAAGAACTTCGATCGTCCGCTGCTTCACACCGTGCGCGGCGCAGGGTATTGCCTGCGCGCCGCTGAGTGATGGAGGCAATGGCGGACAGCGCAACTCATCTGGAAACCCCGACCCACTCGGAAAGCCTGACCGGGCGGTTCCGGGGCGCGGCGGCCGGCACGCCCGGTGCGGTGCCAAGCGCCGAGCGGCGGCCCCCGGCAGCGCCGGTCTCGGTGCCCCCGGCGGTGCAGGTCTCAGCGCCGCTGGCGGTGCGGGGACAACGGGCGGCAGCGATGCTGTTCCGGGCGGCCCTGCGCCTCGTTCGGACCCACGCGTTTCGGCTTGCCATCCTTTATTTTCTGGTTTTTGCGGCCTCGGTCATCGGGGTGCTGTTCTTCGTCTATTGGACGAGTGCCGATTTCGTCGAGCGGCAAACCGAGGCGACCCTCGACGCCGAGGTCACCGGTCTCGCCGAGCAATACGCGCAGCGCGGTCTCAGCGGCCTCGTCCAGATCGTCGCGGCGCGCAGCGCCGGCGATCGCGGCGACGGCATGCTCTACCTGGTGACCAACCGCGACGGCAGGCCCCTCGCCGGCAACATCAGCGGCTGGCCGACCGGTGTACCGGTCCGCCCGGGATCTCTGTCGTTCCAGATCGACGTGCCGGGGCAGAGCGATGCGGCGGGTAAGGGGAAAGGCCGCAGCGAGACCCATCCGGCGCGCGGCACGCTGTTTACGATCCCCGACGGCTATCGCCTGCTGGTCGGGCGCGACATCAGCGATGCGACCGCGTTTCGCGACCGCATCAAGGCGACGCTGATGTGGGCCGGTCTGCTCGCGCTCGGCATCGGGCTGGCCGGCGGGACGGTGATGAGCCGCAACATGCTGCGCCGGGTCGAGCAGGTGAATCGGACCGCCGAGCGAGTCATCGCCGGCAATTTGTCGGACCGGGTGCCGCGGCGCGGAACCAACGACGAATTCGACCAGCTCGCCGCCAATCTCAACGGCATGCTCGACCAGATCGAGCGGCTGATGAGCGGCATGCGCGAGGTCACCGACAATGTCGCGCATGATCTGAAAACGCCGCTGGCGCGACTGCGCGCCCGGCTCGAGCTGGCCCTCATCGGTCCCGACGATCCCATCGCCCGGACCGACGCGATCCGCGCCGCGATCGACGAGGCCGACCGGCTGCTCGCCACCTTCAACGCATTGCTCAGCATCGCCGAGGCGGAGGCCGGCGCCGGGGGGCGGACCGGCGACAAATTGGACTTGGGCGAGGTCGCCCGGGCGGTGGTGGAGCTCTACGAACCGGTGGCCGAGGAAAAAGGTTTTTCCCTGACGCTCGACAGCGCGCCGACGACGATGATCCGCGGTGACCGGCACCTGTTGTCGCAAGCGCTTGCCAACCTCATCGACAACGCCCTCAAATATGGCGCCGTCAGGTACGACGGCGGTGAATGTGGCGGAGGCGGAGGCGACATCGCGATCGGGGTGCATCAGAGCGACGGCCGCGCCGTGATCGAGGTCGCCGACCGCGGACCGGGCATATCGGAAGGCGATCGCGCGAGCGTGTTCGACCGGTTCGTCCGGCTGGAGCCGAGCCGCAGCACGCCGGGCAACGGGCTCGGCCTCAGCCTGGTGCGCGCGGTTGCGCGCCGCCATGAGGGGATTGTGACGCTTGGCGATAATTACCCGGGGCTCAAGGTGCGGATCGAATTTCCGGCATGGACCGAGACGATCTAGCGGTCCCTGCGGTCGTCGATCCGGCGGGCGTCGATCCGGCGGGCAGTCTCGACCATCATGTCGCGCAGGCCCTGGCTGTCGCACCCGGCACTGCGCAACACCGGTTCCATGACCTCGTCATCGAGCAGATCTTCGAGGCTCGCCTCATAGCGGCAGCATTCGGCGCGTCCGGCCATGGTCCCCTCCTTGCCTGCGAAATTCTATGCAGCATCGACCCAAAGCGTGTCCGCAATGTGACGAGGTCTCGGAATTTTCGCGGCAATTCAGCCATTACGGCGGCGCAATGTCCGTTTGAGTGGAATGGGCGAGGCGCCGCGTGATCGCTCGCATCGTTGGATGCATCGTCGATTTCGCCCGGCGCAACGCCGCGGCGATCGCAATCGCCGGCCTGGTGGTGTCGCTCGGCGGGGGTTTCTACGCGGCCACCCATCTCGCCCTCGACACCGATCTCGATCACATGCTGCCGGCCGATGTGGCATGGCGCCGCAACGAGATCGCCCTCGACCGGGCGTTTCCGCAAAACAACAACCTCCTGGTCATCGTCGTCGACGGAGGGACCGGCGATGTAGCCGATGGCGCGGCACGCCGGCTGGCCGACCGGCTGCGCGCCATGCCCGAGCTGTTCCTTTATGTGCGGCAGCCGGATGGCGGCAAGTTTTTCGACCGGAACGGCCTCATGTTCCTATCGGCCGCCGAACTCGCGGCGATGTCGGAGCAGCTGATCGCGGCGCAGCCGCTGATTGGCAACCTCGCCCGCGATCCCAGCCTGCGCGGGCTGTTCGACACGCTGGCGATGTTTGTCAGCGGTGTCGGCAAGGACGCGACCGCGATCGACCGGCTCAACCCGACCCTGGCGGCGATCGGCGGGGCGGTAGAAGGCGCGCTGGCGGGAAGACCGGAGCCGCTTTCCTGGCAGCGCATGATGACCGGCCGGACGGCGGAGCCGCGCGAGCGCCGCCGGTTCGTGCTGGTCGTTCCGGCGCTCGATTTCATCGCACTCGAGCGCGGCGCCCGGGCGCGCGCCGAAATTCGCCGGCTGGCGGGCGAACTGGCACTCGACCCGATGCACGGGGTTCGGCTGCGCATGACGGGGCCGGTGGCGCTGGACGACGAGCAGTTCGCGACGCTGCGCGACGGGGCGCTGAAATCGACCATCCTGTCGGTCGTCATGGTATGCGCGATCCTCTTCGGCGCGCTGCGATCGGTGAAGCTGGTTGGCGCGATCCTGGCGACGCTGGCCGCCGGCCTCGCGCTGACCGCCGGGTTTGCCGCGCTGGCGATCGGATCCTTGAACCTGATCTCGGTGGCGTTCGGGGTCCTCTTCATCGGCCTCGCGGTCGATTTCAGCATCCAGTTCAGCGTGCGCTACCGCGACCAGCGGCATCGCCTCGGGACCCTCCCCGAGGCGCTCAGGGGCACCGCCGAAACCATCGGCCCGGCGCTCGTCCTTGCCGCCGGCGCGACGGCTATCGGGTTCCTGTCGTTTGTGCCCACGCAATACACCGGGATCCGCGAGCTCGGCTGGATCGCCGGGTTCGGCATGATCATCGCGATCGCACTGAATTTCCTCTTGCTCCCGGCCGGCCTCGCGCTGTTACGGCCGCGCGGCGAACCCGAGCCGGTCGGGTTTGCCCGGGCCGCCCCGCTCGACCGCTTCCTCGTGGAGCGGCGCGGCTGGGTGATCGGCGCGGCGGCGGTTCTCGCGGCCGCGTGTCTGGCGCTCCTGCCGCGAGTGAGTTTCGATTTCGACCCGCTCAACCTCAAGGACCCGAAGAGCGAGTCGGTCGCGACCGCGCGCGACCTGATGCAGGATCCGATGACCACGCCCTACACGGCCGAGCTTCTCGCGCCCTCGCTGAGCGAGGCGGAGGGGGTCGCCGACCGGCTTGCCAAGTTGCCGGAAGTGGCGCAGGCGATCACCGCGGCGAGCTTCATCCCCGAGGGTCAGGACGAGAAACTCGCGATCATCGGCGATCTCGCGCTGCTGCTCGGGCCGACGCTGGGACCGGGCGCTCCCGTGCCGCCACCGAGCGACGATGATGCGTTGAAGGCGCTCGCCGCCTGCCGCGACGCGCTGCAGCCTCTCGCTGCTTCCGGCGGGACGGACAGCCCGGCGGCCCGTCTCGCGCGTGCCCTGGGCGAGGCCGTGGCGCGC
>DATCQF010000598.1:0-2164 GCA_036569735.1 Allostellaceae bacterium
CTCAGGCACCCTCTCCCGGTATGCGGGAGAGGGGCTGCCGCGCGAGCATAGCCCATGTACCGCATCGGGATCGATGTCGGGGGGACGTTTACCGACCTGGTCGCGATCGACGAGGGTGGCGCGACGATGCTTGCCAAGGTGCCCTCGACCCCGGAGGACCCCTCGCTCGGTGTCCTCGACGGGCTGGCGCAACTGGCCGGGCGGCTCGGGCTCGAACGCGCGGCCCTCCTCGGGGCGAGCGACCGCATCGTCCACGGCACGACGGTCGCGACCAACGCGCTCCTCGAACGCAAGGGCGCCAGGCTCGGGCTCCTGACCACCGAGGGACATCGCGACGTCATCGAGATGCGCGAGGGTTTGAAGGACGACCGCTACAATCTGCGGATGCCGCCGCCCGAGCAGCTGGTGCCGCGCCATCTGCGCCTCGGGGTGAAGGAGCGGATGCGCGCCGACGGCCGCATCGAAACCCCGCTCGATCCCGCGTCGCTCGATGCCGCGATCGCGGTGTTGGAGGCCGAGCGGGTCGAGGCGGTCGCGGTGTGCTACCTGCACGCCTGGCGCGACCCGGCCCACGAGCGCGCGACAATGGAGGCGCTGCGCCGCGCGCTTCCCGCAGTCTATGTCTCGCTGTCGTCCGAGGTATTGCCGCAGATCAAGGAGTTCGAGCGGGTCTCGACGACAATCGTCAACGCCTATGTCGGCCCGGTGCTGGCGCGCTACCTCTCGCGTCTGGAGGCACGGCTCGGCGACGCGGGCTACCGGGGCCCGACCCTCATCATCCAGTCGCATGGCGGGGTGGCGCCGATCGCCGAAGCGGGCCGGCTGGCCGCCGGTGGCGTCTTATCGGGGCCGGCCGGCGGGGTCGCCGGCAGCGTCTACGCGGCGCGCCTCATCGCTGAACCGAACCTCATCCCGTTCGACATGGGCGGCACCAGCACCGACATCAGCCTCGTAGTCGACGGCGCGGCGGCGCTGGCGATGAACCGCCGGGTCGGCGGCCATCAGATCGCGCTCAACTCGCTCGACATCGCCAGCATCGGGGCCGGCGGCGGCTCGATCGCGCGGGTCGACGCCGGCGGCATCCTGCATGTCGGGCCGGAGAGCGCCGGTGCATTGCCGGGTCCGGCGTGCTACGGCCAGGGCGGCGCGAGCGCGACGGTCACCGACGCCAATTTGGTGCTCGGCTACCTCGACCCGGGCAACTTCCTCGGCGGCGACCGGCGGCTCGATCCCGTTGCGGCCGAGCGTGCGGTTGACGGCATCGCGGCGCTGCTCGGCATCGAGCGCCTCGCCGCGGCGCGCGGCATCCACCGCATCATCAACACGAACATGGCCGAGGGGGTGCGGCTCGTCTCGGTGCGGCGCGGCGTCGACCCCCGGCGCTTCGCGCTCTTCGCGTTTGGCGGCGCCGCCGGGCTGCACGCCACCGACATCGCCCGCCAGCTCGGCCTCCGGCGGGTCATCGTGCCGCGCATCGCCGCCGTCTTGTCGGCCTGGGGCATGCTGGCGACCGATCTGCGTTTCGAGGTCGCGCGCACCCATATCGGCGATTCGAGCGCGCTCGACGGGGCCGCGGTGAAGCGCCTCTTCGACGAGATGGAGGCCGAGGCGATGCGCCGGCTGCGCGCCTCGTTTGCCGGCCCGGCGCGCGCCGCCCGCTCGGTCGACATGCGTTACGGCGAGCAGGTCTTCGAGATCACCGTGCCGCTCGACGATGTGGCCAATGGAGTTGACTGGTCGGTGGCGGACCCGCTGCCGCAGATCGTCGAGCGGTTTCACCGCCGCCACGAGGCGCTTTACACCTATGCGATGCCCGACCAGGAGAGCGTCCTGGTCAACGCCCGGGTCGCCGTCTCCGGCATCCTCGAGGAATTGCCGCAGGAACCCGACCTGCCAGCGGCGCCGCCGAGCCCGCCCCATGGCGAGCGCCGCATCTATCTCGACGACTGGGTTGCCGCGCCGGTCTACCGCTTCGACACGCTGGCCCCGGCGCAGACGGTCGCCGGGCCGGCGATCGTCGAGTCACCGATGACGACGGTGCTGCTGCGCCCCGGCGACGCCGCCCGGGTGACCCCGCAGGGCTGGCTCGACATCGCCGTGCCAAGTTAAAGTCTGTCATCCCGGCGAAAGCGGGAATCCAGGGCCAGAGCTCCAGCTTTTGCCC
>DATCQF010000599.1:0-6415 GCA_036569735.1 Allostellaceae bacterium
TCGTCGAGGTGCTCGGCGGCGACGAACCGCGTGCCCGGGGAGACGGCATCGACCTTAATGCACCGCCGCCGGTCGCGATCATGCTGGTCGGGCTGCAAGGCTCGGGCAAGACGACGACCGCGGCGAAGATCGCGCTGCGCCTCAAGACGCGCGAGCGCAAGAAGGTGCTGATGGCCGGGCTCGACGTGCAGCGCCCGGCCGCCCAGGAGCAGCTCGCCCAGCTCGGCCGCCAGATTAGCGTCGCGACGTTGCCGATCGTCGCCGGCGAGGGTCCGGTCGCGATCACCCGGCGCGCCCTGCAGATGGGGCGCACCGAGGGCTATGACGTCGTGCTGCTCGACACCGCCGGCCGGCTCCACGTCAACGAGGAGCTGATGCTCGAGGTTGCCGCGGTGCGCGAGGCGGCCAACCCGCACCAGACCCTCCTCGTCGCCGACGCGATGACCGGGCAGGACGCGGTCAATGTCGCCAAGGCTTTCGGCGAGCGGGTCGGGGTCACCGGGATCGTCCTCACCCGGGTCGACGGCGACGCGCGCGGCGGGGCGGCGTTGTCGATGCGCGCGATTACCGGGAAGCCGATCGTCCTCATCGGCACCGGCGAGAAAGTCGATGCCCTCGAAACCTTCCACCCCGAGCGCATCGCCGGACGCATCCTCGGCATGGGCGACATCGTCAGCCTCGTCGAGAAGGCCGCGGAAACCGCCGATGAGGACGAGGCCGAGCGGCTCGCTCGGAAGATGCAGCAGGGCAATTTCGATCTCGACGATCTGGCGGGGCAATTGCGCCAGATCCGCCGGATGGGCGGGATGAGCGGGATGCTCGGGATGCTGCCCGGGGTCGGTAAGATCAAGAAGCAGCTGGCCGAGGCCAATGTCGACGAGCGGGTCATCAAGCGCCAGGAAGCGATCATCGGCTCGATGACCAAATCCGAACGCAAGAACCCCAAGCTGCTCAACGGCTCGCGGCGGCGCCGCATCGCGGCCGGGTCGGGCACCTCGGTCCCCGACGTCAACCGCCTGCTGAAGCAGTATCAGGACATGGCCGGGATGATGAAAAAGATGAAAAAGCTCGGCCAGAAGGGGCTGATGCGGCACGGCCTGTCGGCGCTGATGCCCCAGGGCTTCCGGCACTGATGAGATGTTTCATTTTCTGCATTCCCGGCGAAAGCCGGGATCCACCTGTCCCCCGGTCGATCGGTGCAGAAATGGGTCCCGGCTTTCGCCGGGAATGCGATTTCCTGTTGAGAGGTAACCAATGTCGTTGAAGATCCGGCTTGCTCGCGGCGGCGCCAAGAAGCGGCCGTTCTATTCGATCGTCGTCGCCGATGCGCGCAGCCCGCGCGACGGGCGGTTCATCGAAAAGCTCGGCACCTACAACCCGATGCTGGAGAAGGGCCATGCCGACCGGGTGACCTTGAAGGAAGAACGCATCAAGCATTGGCTCGGCGTCGGGGCGCAGCCGACCGATCGGGTGACGCGCTTCCTGGGCGACGCGGGCATCGTCGAGAAGCCCGCGATCCGCGAGACCCCGGGCAAGTCCGCCCCCAAGGCCAGGGCGCAGGCGCGCGCCAAGGAAGCCGAAGAGGCCGCCGCAGCGGCCCGCGGCTGAGCACCAGAAGTAGCCATGCTGCAAGGCGATCCCGCGTCCTTCGAGACGGCGCTTCGCGCCTCCTCAGGATGAAGGTAAGCTATTGATGGCATTAAAGAAAGACCTCATCCTGAGGAGCCCGCCCGGCGGGCGTCTCGAAGGACGCACGGTGTTGGTCCCAGACGATGATCCCGTGACAACCACCAAGCGCGTGTGTGTCGGCGCGATTGCCGGCGCGCATGGCGTGCAGGGCGCGGTGCGGATCAAGAGCTTCACCGCCGATCCCAATGATGTCGCGCGCTATGGCCCGCTCGAGGACGAGGCCGGCGGGCGGCGCTTTTCGCTGCGCCTCGCCGGCAGCGCGAAAGGCGTGGTGATCGCGCGCCTCAAGGGAGTTGCCGACCGCAACCAGGCCGAGGCGTTGCGCGGGATGCGGCTCTACCTGCCGCGAGCGGCGCTGCCGCCCCCCGGGGACGAGGAATATTACTACGCCGACCTGATCGGCCTCGAAGCGGCGCTGGCCGACGGGACCCTCATCGGGCGGGTCCGCGCGGTGCATGATTTCGGGGCCGGCGACACGCTCGAAATCGAGCGTCCCGCGGGCCCGGCGGCGATGGTCCCGTTCACCCGCGCGATCGTCCCGGTGGTCGACCTCGGCGCCGGGCGGCTGGTGCTCGATCCGCCGCCCGGGCTCATCGAGGAACCGGCGCCTACGCGAGCACACCGCCGCAAGGCGGACGGCCACGCGCCCGAGCCGGAGCCCGGCCCATGAGCTGGCGCGCGACGGTGTTGACGATCTTTCCCGAAATGCTCCCCGGCCCCCTGGCCTATTCGTTGGCGGGCAAGGCTCTCAAGGCCGGGATATGGCAACTCGAAACGGTGGACATCCGCGATTTCGCGCGCGATAAACACCGCTCCGTCGACGATGCGCCGTTTGGCGGCGGGCCGGGAATGGTGATGCGGCCCGATGTGCTCGATGCGGCGATCACCGGTGCCGGCGGGACCGGGCCCCTCATTCTTCTGTCGCCGCGCGGGCGTCCGCTCGGTCAGGAACGGGTGCGGGAACTGGCCGCGGCGGAGGGCGTCAGGCTGATCTGTGGACGTTTCGAGGGGGTTGACGAGCGCGTGCTCGACGCCGCTTCGATCGAGGAGGTCAGCCTCGGCGATTTCGTCCTGTCGGGCGGCGAGCCGGCCGCGATTGCACTGCTCGACGCCTGCGTGCGGCTGCTGCCAGGCGTCGTCGGCGGTGCCGAGACGCTGGCGGAGGAAAGTTTTACCGAGGGGCTGCTCGAATACCCGCACTATACAAGACCGTCTCTGTGGCGCGGGCGGGCGGTTCCGGAGGTGCTGGTGTCCGGCGACCACCAGCGGGTCCGCGCCTGGCGGCGGACTGAAGCGGAGCGTTTGACCCGGGAGCGCCGTCCCGATTTATGGCGGCGCCATGTCGCCAAGGAAGCCGCGGCGCGGCGAGAGGAAGAGCGATGAACCTACTACAGCAACTTGAGGCCGAGCAGGTGACCAGGCTGGTCGCCGACCGGGCGGTGCCGCCGTTCCAGCCGGGCGATACGGTGCGGGTTAGCCTCAGGGTGGTCGAAGGCGAGCGCGAGCGCATCCAGGCTTTCGAGGGCGTCTGCATCGCCCGCAAGAATGCCGGGCTTAACTCGAATTTCACGCTGCGCAAGATCTCCTACGGCGAAGGGGTCGAGCGAATCTTTCCGCTCCATTCGCCGCGCATCACCGCGATCGAGGTGGTGCGCCGCGGCGCCGTCAGACGCGCCAAGCTCTATTTCCTGCGCGGCCTCAGGGGCAAATCGGCGCGCATCGCCGAGCGCAGGCGCGAAGACACCCGCCGCGAACGCCCCCCGACATCGGCGCCGGCCCAAACCGACGTTTGACCCCTGTCGAATATCCCGAATGATCCCTTTAAGCCGCGTCACCCCCGCGAAAGCGGGGGACCAGAGCAACCGCTGAAGCGCTGGGGCCCTGGATTCCCGCTTTCGCGGGAATGACGTTTGAGTGTGGAGCACACGCATGGCCCAACCGCGCACCCTGTTCGACAAGATCTGGGACAGCCATGTCATCGCCCCGCAGGGCGAAGGCACGTACCTCATTTATATTGATCTCCACCTGATCCACGAGGTGACGACGCCGCAGGCCTTCGAGGGCTTGAAGCTCGCCGGCCGCAAGGTGCGCCGGCCCGACGCGACGATGGCGGTGTGCGACCACAACATCCCGACGAGCAACCGCGCCGCCGGCATCGACGAGCCGGAATCGAAGCTGCAGGTCGACACGCTCGAGAAGAATGTCCGCGAATTCGGGGTGCCCTATTTCCCGATCGACAGCATCAACCAGGGCATCGTCCACATCATCGGCCCCGAGCAGGGCCTCTCCCAGCCGGGCATGACGATCGTCTGCGGCGACAGCCATACCGCGACCCATGGCGCGCTGGGCGCGCTCGCCTTCGGCATCGGCACTTCCGAAGTGGAGCATGTGCTCGCGACCCAGACGCTGAGCCAGCGCCATGCCAAGAACATGCTGGTCGAGGTCAACGGCAGCCTCGGCGCCGGGGTCAGCGCCAAGGACGTGATCCTCGCGATCATCGGCAAGATCGGCACCGCCGGCGGCACCGGCCACGTCATCGAATACGCCGGCAGCACGATCCGCGCCCTATCGATGGAAGGCCGCATGACGGTGTGCAACATGACGGTCGAGGCGGGCGCGCGCGCCGGCCTCGTCGCGCCGGACGAAACCACCTTTGCCTATGTCAAGGGCCGGCCCTATGCGCCGAAGGGCGCCGCCTGGGAGCAGGCGCTGGCCTATTGGCGCACCCTGCCCGCCGATCCGGGCGCCAATTACGACAAGAAGGCATCGCTCGACGCGGCCGACATCGCACCGCACGTCACCTGGGGCACCAACCCGGAACAGACCGCGCCGATCACCGGACGGGTCCCCGACCCGGCCGACATCGCCGATCCGGCGCAGCGCGCCGCGGTCGAGCGCGCGCTCCAATACATGCAGCTGAAGCCCAAGACGCTGCTCGTCGAGATCCCGGTCCAGCGCGTCTTTATAGGCTCGTGCACCAACAGCCGGATCGAGGATCTGCGCGCCGCCGCCGCGATCGCCAAGGGCCGCCACGTCGCCCAGGGGGTACGCGCGCTGGTCGTCCCCGGCTCGGGGCTCGTCAAGCACCAGGCCGAGGAGGAAGGGCTCGACCGCATCTTCCTCGAAGCGGGCTTCGAATGGCGCGAGCCCGGCTGCTCCAACTGCATGTCGATGAACAACGACCGCGCCGAGCACGGCGAGCGCATCGCCTCGACCTCGAACCGCAATTTCGAGGGGCGCCAGGGCCCCAACGCCAAGACCCACCTGGTCGGCCCCGCAATGGCCGCCGCCGCCGCCGTCACCGGCCACCTCGCCGACGTGCGCGATCTTGGGTGAGGGTGATACGCAGCCAAAGATCGCAGCAACCACTGCTGCGGATTCATGACGCCATATATGAAACCGACTCGGACGCTCGCCGCAGTCTGGAGTATCACCGGAGCAGGACGACCGAAGAGATTGTCGAATCGCTGAGGCCGCGTCCCGACAACAAAGAGGATTTGAGGGTGAAGGTGGACGGACGCGTCTTCCAGGGCAACACCCGCATCAAGGTGTTGCAGGAGCGCGGTTACCCCGTCGACGGTTTGCCACGGGATGAAATTCCATGAAGACGCGCGAACGCAAGCCCACGAATAAGCCCGCAAAGAAGCTCTATGGAGCGACGGTTCGGCACGCCGACGGGATTGTGGTAAAGGGTTCACCACTGCACACGGAAGAAATTCTCGCGGCGTTCGAGCGGCTGGACGCCGACACGAGACGGGCCTTTCTATGTATCTTCGCGCATGATCTCACCGTTGCAATAAGGGCGCTCCTTCTGGACCGTCCAGTTGCGGAGACCGATCTTGACCGCGTCTGGAAGATCAACGAGTTCATGCACCAATTGACCAGTTGCGCCAATCCGCAGGGACACTGGTCCGCCCACGATTCGGCCGTGCTCGTCGGCGACATAATTGAAACGTCGTTCCGCTATGACCTGGATCGGTGGGTCGGTCATGCCCTTGCGACCGCGGCCGGGAATCTGATGGGGAAGAAAGAGTCCGTAGCCGCGAAGTAGCGCTGGCTCATCCTTGAGAGGAATTTCGATGGAAAAATTCACCACCTTAACCGGGGTCGCGGCGCCGCTGCCGATGATCAACATCGACACCGACAAGATCTTTCCGGCGGTCTATCTGAAGACGATCAAGCGCACCGGGCTCGCCCAATGGCTGTTTCAGGAGATCCGGTTTCGGCCCGACGGGTCGGAAAACCCCGATTTCGTGCTGAACCAGGGGCCGTATCGCCAGGCCAAGATCATCGTCGCCGGCGACAATTTCGGCTGCGGGTCGAGCCGCGAGCACGCGCCGTGGGCGCTCGTCGATTTCGGCATCACCTGCGTCATCGCGCCGAGCTTTGCCGACATCTTCTACACCAACTGCTTCAAGAACGGCCTGCTGCCGATCGCGCTGCCGCAGGATATCGTCGACCAGCTGATGGAGGACGCCAAGAAAGGCGCCAACGCGGTGCTGACGATCGATCTCGAAAAGCAGACGATCTCGCGCCCCGACGGCGGCGTCGTCAAATTCGACATCGACCCGTTCCGAAAGCATTGCATGCTGAATGGGCTCGACGATATCGGCCTCACCGAACAGAAGGATACCGAGATCGCCACCTACGAGCGCGAGGCGCGGCTGACGCGGCCCTGGCTGTTCGGCATGACCCAGGCCGGGACGTAATTCACTCGCCTCCCCGT
>DATCQF010000600.1:0-4327 GCA_036569735.1 Allostellaceae bacterium
GTTCGGGCACTGCCTGCGCGGCCTGATCGAGCACCCGCAGCCGAGCCAGTTCCGGCTTTACGACCCGGTATTCGAATCTGCGCCCGGCGAGGAACCCAGCGCCCCCGATCAGCACCGCGCACAACACCGTGGCCAGCAGCACCGACCATGACCGCTTCACCCAAATGTGCCTCATCCTCACGCGCGGGATCCCAGCCATGGTGCTTCTCGCAGCAATTTCATTGCTATACACCCGAAAAGACGGATTACCGACTGATCAATACGTCGCAAAAAACCCGGTCGAACGAGCGGCTGTTGCAGGTCGAAAGCAGCGCGGCGATTGCGGCGAGGGGTGCCGCAAGGCGAAGTGCCCGACGCTCGATTTATCCGTCCGCCGCTTACGCTTCCCCGCGCTCGGGGAGGGGCACCAGTTCGATGCGGTTGCCGCGGGCGGTGAGGGCGAGTTGGCCGTGCTTCAGGGCCAGCGCGTCCTTGCCGAACACCTCGCGCCGCCAGCCCGACAGGGCGCGCACCGGGGCGTCGTCGGCGGCGGCGATCGCCTCGAGATCGTCGGCCGAGGCGACCAGCTTTTGCGCGACCGCGAAATCCTCGCAACGCTGTTTCAGCAAGACCCGCAGGAGCTCGATCAGGGGGCCGATGCCGGGCGGCGCGTCGGGCTTGGCGGGGATTGCCGGCGGCGGGTTCGGGTCGGCCAGCCCCTGCGCGACGGCCTCCAGGATGTCGTGGCCGAGCTTCCCCTCGGCGACGCCGCGCCCGAGGCTGCGGGTGCGCGCCAGGCTCTCGATGCTCTTCGGAGCATGCGCGGCGATTTCGAGGATCGCCTCGTCGCGCATGATCCGCCCGCGCGGCAGGTCGCGCTGCTGCGCCGCCGCCTCGCGCCACGCCGCCACCGCGCGCAGCACGCCGAGCATCCGCTGATCGGCGCGTCCGCGCAGGCGAAAGCGGCGCCACGCCAGGGCGGGCTCGCTGCGGTAGATTGCCGGGTCGACGAGGTCGGCCATCTCCTCGGCGAACCACAGGGCGCGGCCGTTTTTCGCGAGGAGCTCCTGGAGGCGCTCGTAGACGGTGCGCAGATGGACGACGTCGGCCAGGGCATATTCGATCTGCCGCTCGCTGAGCGGCCGGTGCGCCCAGTCGGTGAAGCGCGAGGCCTTGTCGAGCGGCGCCCCGGCCAGACGCTTGACCAGGGTCTCGTAGCTCGCCGAATCGCCAAACCCGCACACCATCGCGGCGACCTGGGTGTCGAAGACCGGGTGCGGCGCCAGCCCCCCAGATCCGGCGGCGGCGCACAGCTGAAAGAAGATTTCGAGATCCTGCCGCGCGGCGTGAAACACCTTGAGGATTTGGGGGTCGGCCATCAGCGTCAGCAGCGGCGTGAGCTCGATCCCCGGAGCCAGCGCATCGATCGCCACCGCCTCCTCGGGCCCCGCGACCTGCACCAGGCACAGGATCGGCCAATAGGTCCGCTCGCGCATGAATTCGGTATCAACCGCGACAAACCGGGTGCCCTTCTGGCGCTCGCAGAATTGGGCGAGGGCTTCAGTATCGCTGATCAAACTCGTCATCCCGGGCGCTATACACAAAGGTGCTGCATCGAAACAGAGCGTTTGATGGGACAGACCACGGCCTTACGCAGCGTGCGGCGGCACCGCCGGCGAGGTTGGTTTTGCCGCGGAGCTGTTGAATTCCTCGGCGGCTTCCTCCGGAAAGGCCATGAACCGTAGGCCATCCGCCGACAAGTCAACGCGATTCGGCCATTCGATTCCCATCCGATCCTCAGCGACGCGCATGTGTTGTTTGAAATAATCCGGGTCTTGCATTGCCGTGAACACTTTACCCTTGGCGACGACCGGCGCGAGATCGACGACGGCTTCCACGCCGTCCGACCAGGTTATGGTCACGGTATGGTTGGTGTGTGCTGTTGCGTTGGCGATCCGGTAAAGCATGCTCAATCCTCGACGTTCTGCAACGGCTCGCCGTCCCGCGCTCTTTGCCAATTCACGTACAGCGCCTGCCGATGCTTTTCTACCCACGCCCGAATGATTGCAAGGTCACGGCCTCTTATATTGCCATTTCCAGAGATTATAGAACAGTCCTCCACGGCAAATTTGAAATCGAAGTTTGGGCTGATCGCGTGAAAATGCGGCACCCCGTGGTCCTCATAGTAAAACCGTATCTGAATCGCACCGATTCTGGCGACCGTCGGCATCGCGTCCTGCGTATCGATTGCGGTTAAGGCAGCAGCGCTTCGGCCTCCTCCCAGAGGAGCCGCACGACCTCGCCGACCGGGCTCGGCCGCGCCATCGCCGCCGCCTGCCCGGCCCAGGCCTGCATCCGGTGCACATCGCCCGCACGGCCGCCGGCCTCGCGCAGCGGCGCGGTCAGCGCGCGCTGCACCGGGTAGGGCGCCGGCGGAGGGGCATCGGGGGCGGCGGCCGCGCGGGCGTAATCGGTGGTGATCGCGCGGCCGAGGCGGCCGGAAAAGGCGCGGGTCGGTATCGTCGATTCGGGCTCGAGGTCGGCCAGCGCGTCGGCCCAGGCCGGAGCGGTCGCCGCTTCGGGGCAGCGCAGAAAGGCGGTGCCGATCTGCACCGCGCTCGCCCCCAGGGTGAGCGCCGCCGCCACCGCCCGCCCGTCGCCGATGCCGCCGGTCGCGATGACCGGGACCGACAATTTGTCGGCGAGCCGGGGCACCAGCGCAAACAACCCGGCCAGCTGGTGCTCGGCCGCCGATGCATCGAAGGCGCCGCGATGGCCACCGGCTTCGAAGCCCTGCGCCACGATTGCATCGGCGCCGGCCGCCTCGGCGGCGCGGGCCTCCGCGAGCGTCGTCGCACAGGCGAACCAGGCGATGCCGCGCGCCTTCAGCCCGGCGACGAACGCATCGGGGAAGAGGCCCATGATCGACGACACGACCCCCGGGCCCGCGGCGAGCAGGGCGGCGCATTGCGCGTCGAAATCTATCGGCGCGGCGTCACCCGCCTCGGGCGGCACCGGCGGACCCCATTGCCCGAGAAACTCGCGCACCCGCCGCTCGTGCTCGGGATTGCGCGGCGGCGGAGGGTCGGGGACCCACAGATTGATCTGGAAGGCGCCGTTGCTCTGCCCGCGGAATTCTTGGACCCAGGCGGCGATGCCGTCGGGCGCGGTCATCAATGCGCCCATCCCGCCCATCCCGCCGGCATTGCCGATTGCGGCGGCGAGCCCGACCGGGCAGGCCCCGGCCATTGGCGCCATCAGGATCGGCACGCGCAGACCAAAGCGGCGGCAGAATGCCGCGGCGCGCTCGCGGGCGCTGCGGTCGGGCACAACGGCGGACATGGGCAAACCTCACTTATCGGGCGGCGTATGCGAGGCGTAGACCTCGCGCAGGCGGGTCTTCATGACCTTGCCGGTCGCGGTGTGGGGCAGTTCGTCGATGACCACCACGTCGTCGGGCAGCATCCAGCGCGGAAAGCGCTCGCCGAGAAACGCGATCAGCGCATCCTTCTCCGGCCGCCGCCCCGCTGGCATCCCCGGGCGCGGCGTGACGATCAGCAGCGGCCGCTCGCCCCAGCGCGGATGCGGGATGGCGATCGCCGCCGCCTCGCCGACATCGCCGTGCGCCATCACGGCGTTCTCGATCTCGATCGAGCTGATCCATTCGCCGCCCGATTTGATGATGTCCTTGCGCCGGTCGGTCAGCTGCACGAAGCCGTCGGGGTCGATCGCGGCAACGTCGCCGGTATGGAACCAGCCGTCCGGCTCGATCGCGGCCGCGGTCGCCTCGGCATCCTCGAAATAGCCGCTGATGATCCACGGGCCGCGCACCAGGAGTTCCCCGGCCGAATTGCCGTCGTGCGGCAGTTCGCCGCCATCGTCGCCGATTATTTTCATTTCGACGCCGAACACCGGGCGGCCCTGCTTCGAGCGGACCGCCAGCTGTGCCGCACCGTCGAGCCCGGCATGCTTGCCCTTCAGCATAGCGGCGGTGCCGAGCGGGCTCATCTCGGTCATGCCCCAGCCTTGCGTGACAACGATGCCGCGCCGGTCGAAGGCCTCGATCAGCGAGGGTGGCACCGCGGCTCCGCCCGAGAGCACCCGCTGCAACGTCGAACACCGTGCGCCGGTCGCGGCGAGATGCGCCTCGAAGCCGAGCCACACGGTCGGCACCCCGAGGCTCATCGTGACGCCCTCGGCCTCGAACAGTTCGTAGAGGCTTGGACCGTCGAGGCGCGGGCCGGGCAGCACGAGCTTTGCCCCATTCATCGCCGCGACATAGGGCACGCTCCAGGCGCAGGCGTGGAACATCGGCACGACCGGGCAGACCGTGTCGCGGCTCGACACC